>JACPRD010000180.1 GCA_016190145.1 Planctomycetota bacterium
CGTCCTTGTCCGCAGCCGATTCCCTCGGAAGAACTCGAAAAACTGCCTCGAAAAACAAGTTTGTGATCGATTGTGTACATAGAGGAGAGGGTCGAAGAGGGGGGCTCGCTCGACGGATGCCGTCAGAGCACGAAGCTCAACTCCTCGGATGCTTGAGGGCTTCGAGAGTCCGACCAGGCTTGCTCGTGAACTTCGGCGCCTCGAATTACCAGCGCGGTGGCACGGGCCGGCGGCTACTCCCGCTCGACGCGCGCGCCCGCGTCCGCCTCGATCTTCCCGCTCACCGCGGTTCCCTTCAGCCGCACCGTCGCGCGCCCGGTCGCGCGCACGTCGCCATTGACCGTGCAGTTCTCCAGCACGACGGTCGCGTCGTCGCGGGCGATCACGGGGCAGTCGAGCCGGCACGCCGTGAGCCGGATCTCCGACCGCTCGTGCGCGCCGATGTACCCGCCCTTGCCGTCGCACGTGGATTCCGAAATCGCGATGCGCGCCCGTCCGAACCCCATCGATTCCCCGAACGTGCACCTGCGAAGCGTGACCTTCGCGTCGTCCGCCGCGTAGAGGTTCCATGCCGCGACGCGCGTCCCCCGGAACACGATCTTCCGGTCCGAGGAGCCCGGGCTCCACTCCCTCACGGGCTGCCCGTCGTGGAGATCCGCGATTTCGACGGCCGTCTTCCCCCCGAAAATCAGCCCCGCGGCCGAAAGGTCGCACGGCTCGACCGTGCCGTCGCTTCCCGGAAACGAAATCACGCAGAACCGGATCTTCACACCGCCTTTCACCCGCACCGCGTGCCCCGCCGGCGACGCCCAGTCCGCCACGGCTTCGCCCGCCGGCACCGAAAACGCCCCCTTGTGGTTCGCTCCCAGCGCAAGCCAGAGCACCACCTCCCGCGAGTTCTCCACCACGACCTTCCCGCCCGGCGCGATGATGAACTCGCCGGGTGCGATCGCGCCGGTGAGCGTCACGGAAGCCTCCGGCCCGACGTCGCAGCTCATGCCGCCGAGGAAGCGGGTTTCGGCGGCGTCGAGCGAGGACGCGTCGCGCGTTTTCACGCCGAAGGGGCTGCCGGAGGAGACGAGGGCCTTCCGGAACGAGAGTCGCGAAGCGCCGTGGAGCCACCAGGTGCGCTCGTGGATGAACCTCTGCGCGACGACGACGACGCCCCCCTCGAATTCGAGCGTCCCGTCGTCCGCATGGAGGTCGCCCGCCGCCACGAACCGCGGCGCGGTCACGCGCAGCCGTCCCCCGGGGCGGACGCGGACCGCGCCGGCGACGTGCAGGCTCTGCGCCAGCTCCACCGTTCCCTCGACCACGAAGTCGCCCTCCCGGCGCTCGATCGGCTCGCGCTCGATCTCGACTTCGTCGATCTCGATCGTGTTCCGTCCGGTGCCGCGCGTGAACGCCGCCGAGTCGATCAGAACGTACCCCAGGCCCAGCCGCGCGGGCTCGACCGCGGCCTTCGCCGTGGGCGAGTCCGCGTTCATCTTGAAGGCCTCGGGCCGCGCCTTGAGCTCCGTCCACTCCAGCGCCGGCACCTTGAGCGGCAGGTTGAACGTCGCCCCGTCCCGGTCCTCGAACACGATCACGAACGTCGCCTCGCACGCCGAGCGCACTTTGATCCGGAGTTCCTTCAGCTCCGTGAGAAGCGCGTAGTGCGCGAGCGGCGTGATCCGCCCGCGTTCGTAGGAGAGCACCACCCGGCCGTCCGCGGCCGTCAGCTCGGAATCCTGCACCGCGCCGCTTCCGTCCACCGCGCCCGATTGCCATCCCGCGAGCCCGTCGCACGTGCACGTCTCGATGTCGGGCTCGGCCGCCGCAGAACAGGCGCAGGCCAGGGCGAGGATCAGGATGAGGGGTCGTTTCATGAAGTTGCCTTGAAAGTAGCCGGTTGTTCCGAAACGGCCCAGGAGAAGGAGGAGGAGAAGGAGCAGGAGGAGGGACTGCCTCGGTGGGACGACCTCCTCCTGCTCCTCCCCAGTCGTTCCGCAAGCGCCGTCGGAAAACGGACCCCCGTTGCCTCGTGCCCGCCTCACTCCATTTTCATCCCCGAGAGTGATCCTCGATCATGGCTGACTCTCAGGGTATGCTCGCCCCATCCTACAGGAGGAATCGCCGCCGCGTTTCGCCGCCCTTCAACCCGCCACTTCGGAAACCTCATGGACCCCTCCGCGGCCTACGCCCTCTATCGCCGGAAAGTCATGGCGCAGCCCCCCCTCGAAGACGGCGACGGCGCCCTCTTCGCCGCCATGCGCGCCCAGGACCCCAAGGCGAATCTCCGGGTCGTGATGGGCATCTCGCGCTGGGTGATCGAGCGGATCGAATCCCTTCCCGCGCACTCCGTCGACCTGCTTCAGCTTCTCACCGACGCCAATGCCGTCGTGAACCGTGAGCTCCAGGCCTACCGCGGCGAGAGCGTCCCGGAATTCCGCGCCCGCCTCCTCCCGGCCCTCGACCGCCGCCTCCGCGAATCCTGCGACCGCCTCAGGGAGCCTGAAACGAGAAACGAGTAACGAGGAACGAAAAAAGCCCCGGCCAGAGCCGGGGCCTCTCGATGAAACGCCCTTCGCGTCGCCCTACCTCTTCGGCGGATTCCCCTTCTTGACCTTGTCCTTCTCCGCCTGCTCCATTTCCGCGAGCGCCTTTTCGGCTTTTTTCCCGATCTCCGTCCCCCTGAACTGCGCCAGGATCTCCTTGTACTTCTCCTTCGCCCGGTCGAGATCCCCCGCCGAACGGATCTCGTCGGCGTTCGCGACGAGCGCCTGCACCATCTCGTTCGTGCGCTCGAGCCCCGCTTTCGCCCGGTCCACAACGGCCTTCGAACCCGGCAGCTTCTCCATCTTCACCACTTCGTTGAACGACGCGAGCGCGTCCCTCAGCTTCGCCTCCCCCATCGCCTTCTCGCCCGCCGCCAGCCGGTCCTGCGCCATCCAGTACTCGTCGCTCCCGAGCCCCGGCCCCAACTGCTTCTCCACCTCCGCCATCTTCTCAATCAGCTGCTTCGACGACAGCGCCCCCTGCTGCTTCCCGACCTCCTTGCCGTCGGAATCGCACCAGACCGTCGCGGGCATCTTGATCGTCCCCGTGAAGAACTTCCCCGACACCTCGCCGTTCACCTTCATGTGGTCGTCGCACGTCAGCTGAGGGTGCAGCTTGCACATCTCGGCGCCGTTCACCTTCTCCGTCCCGTGCCCCGAGTCCTTGCTCCCGTATACGCACACCCACCGCTTCGATGCCTTGATGAAATCCTTGTTCGCATAGACGGAACTGTCCATGCCGCTGCACCCCGGTCAGCCGTCCTTGTGCAGCCCCAGCATGATCGGCACGTTCCGCGCCTTCGCCTCCTTCACCGCCTCGTCCCAGCTCTTCGCCCACTTCACCTCCACCGGAGGCTTCGCCAGGGCGGGAAGCGCCAGCAGCGCGAGCGCCGCGGTCGCGAGCGTCAGTTTCTTCATCGTGCTCTCCTACTTCGCTTTCGGAAGGGCGGCCATTTCCTTCTCGGCTTCCTTCGAGCAGTCCAGCCCCTTGTAGTTGGCGTAAATTTCCTTCAGGATCGCCTTCGCGCCTTCGATGTCGCCCCCCGTCGAGAGTTCCTTTGACTTGGCGATCTGCTCGCGGCCGTACTCGTTCGCCGTATCGAGCTTCTTCTCGGCCTTCTCGATCATCGGCTTCGCCGCGGGCATCTTGCCGAACGTCTTGATCACGTCGTTGCAGGCCGCGATCCCGTCCTTGACCTTGTTCCCCCCGAACGCCTCCTCGGCCTTCGCGAGCTTCTCGGTCATGAACTTGTACTCGTCGCGCCCGATCCCCGCCCCCGTCTTCTTCACCGCTTCCTTGATCGCGTCGCACAGCTCCTTCCCCTCCGCCTTCCCCGTCTTGCGCCACATCTCCGTCTCGCCGTCGGGCGTGAGAAGGATCGTGGTCGGGTTGGGGATGGTGCCTTTCGGGAAGTGCTTGTTGCTCTTCTCCGGGTGGTTCTTGACGTGGTCCTCGCACTTGAGGCCGTAATTGTCCGCGCACCACTCCTCGGTGCCGTACTTCTTCGTGCCGTGGGAGTCTTCCTTGTTGCAGAAGATGTTCACTACCTGCTTGCTGGCTGCGATCACGTCCTTGTTGGGATAGACCGAACTGGTCATCGCCACGCAGCCGCCTCAGTTGTCCTTGTGGTAGGCGACGTGGATCGGGACGTTGCGTTCCTTGGCTTCGCGGATGGCTTCGTCCCAGCTTGTGGCCCACTTGATGGAGTCGGCGGGCACCTTGGCGGGTTTGTCCGGCGGGCCCGCGAGGGCCGCCGTCGCCGCGAGGGCGAGCACGGGCAGCACGAAACGGTTCATGTCTGTGCTCCGAAGAAGGTGAGTGGTGAGTCTTGGGATTGTAAGAGAAATGAGGGGTACGAGGGAAAGGGGAAAGCGCTTCAAACCTGACTTAAGTGATCATTATTTCTGGGTTTGCGCCGTCTCAGGCTCGGCGCCTTCGATCGGGTATTACGCGCGAATCCCTCCGGAAATTCCGAAAAAAGCGAATCCCTCAAGCCTTGGTGGATGAAAGCAGGATAGGAACGGCGGGGTCGCGGATGAGAAGGGATGGAAACGGATACGGCGACGGGAGCAAATCTCCCGACCTAATCCCCCGTCGCCCCACCCACATCCTCGTCTGCGTGCAACGCCTGCCTCTCCGACGCCGCCGGCACCGCGGCCGCCGGCTCCCTGTTCACCCGGTCGATCAGCTGCCGCAGCCGCCCCAGGTTCCGCCGATTGAAATTCATCGCCAGCCGCGGAAGGTGCGCCAGCTCGCTCTCGTTCGACTCGTCCGGGAATGCCTCCGTCTGCGAAATCTGCCCGCCGTGAATGTCCTCGAAATCCTTCCGCAACCCCTCGACCGTCACCTCCGACAGCCGCTGGTTCAGCCGCATCACGAACATCCCCTTCACATATCGCGACGAGTTGTAGATCCGGTAGAAATTCGTGATCTCGTCGCAGGCCTCCTTCACGTCGTCGCAGATCTTGAACAGACTGTTGTCCTCTTCCGAAATCAGCCCCCGGTAGATCAGCCGCTCCACGAACCCGTGCCAGTCGGCCCAGTACGTGCCGTTGGGGGCATCGACCATCACCAGCGGAACGGGCGCGGACTTGCCCGTCTGGATGAGCGTGAGCGTCTCGTACATCTCGTCGAGCGTGCCGAATCCGCCGGGGAAGAACGCCACCGCGTCGGCCTCTTTCACGAACATGAGCTTGCGCGTGAAGAAGTACCGGAAGTTCACGAGCTTACGGTCGCCGCGGATGAACGTGTTGGCGCCCTGCTCGAACGGGAGGCGGATGTTGACGCCGAAGGAGCGGTCGGCGCCCGCGCCCTCGTTGCCGGCGCGCATGATGCCGGGTCCGGCGCCCGTGATGATCATGAGGCCGCGGCGGGCCATTTCGGTGGCGAACTCGAGCGCCTGCGCGTACGACGGGTTGGTGCGCGGCGTGCGGGCGCTTCCGAAGATCGAAACCTTGCGCACGTGTTTCCAGGGCGCGAACGTCTTGAACGCGTAGCGGAGTTCCTTGAGCGCGCTCGAAACGATCTTCACGTCCCCGCGGTCGGCCTTGTCGTCGCCGAGACGAAGCGCCGTCACGATGAGTTCGTGGACGAGGTCGGTGTTGGAAGTGACGGCCGCCTTCTGGATGATTTCCTCGGCCAGCCTGTCGAGGGAGCCGTAGTCGCGTCTGGGGGCGGGGGGCGGTGCCGAAGGGGCGGGCTCGGGGTTTGTCATGGTGAAGGGGGGAATGGTACGCGATCGGTGAGCGGGATGCCAGCGGGCGTCCAGGCGGACAGGGCAGTCGAGGCGTGGAAAATCACCGAATCGCTTCAATTGTCGCTTAAACCGGTCAAGGTTGAATGGCATGATTCTCCGCATGATCCGTACCACGGCTCTCTTGCTTCTGACCGCCTCGTGCGCCCTCGCGGAAGGCCGCGCCGCGGCGCCGCCGCCGAAGGAACTTCTGGAAGCGCGGCAGAAAATCTGCGAGGAGCTGGTCAAGTTCCGCGCGGAGATGGCGAAGCAGGGGTACAAGGGCGAGGTCGACGACATCGACTCGATCCTGAAGAAGATCGCCGAGCCGGACAAGATGATGAACGACAAGGGGATGGGCACGCCTTACCCGGGCGACGACCGGCTCAAGGAGCTCATGAAGGCCTGGTCGGACCTGGGGGACCGGCTCGCCGCGATCTACAACGAGGCGGCCGGCAAGGTCGACGGCGAGGCGAAGGACGAGCTCGAGAAGTTCGCGGGCTGGTTCGACTCCTGGAAGCACGTCGCCGCCGGCGTGCTCCACCTGAACCGCCGCCGCAAGTTCTGCAAGCTCACCCCGGTCATGGCCGACTGGTCCGGCTCGTGGGGCGGCTACCTCCACGGCCGCTACCTCAAGCTCAACGCGAACCACCCCAGCGCTCAGGGCCTCGGCGCGCACAACGAAAACAACAAGCTCCCCGGCTACACGCTCGAAGGCGCCGCGGCCGCCGGCGGCATCCTCGGCGGCGGCAGCGCGGAGTACGTCATGGACTCGTGGCTCGGCTCCGAGTACCACCGCGACCCCGTGTTCTCGCGCAACTGCAGCCGCGTCTGCTTCGGCGGCCTCCCCCCCGGCGGCTGGTGGTCCTGCAGGAACGGCGGCGGGGGAAGCGGTTCCGTGCTGGGCGACGTCCTGACGTTTCCGGGCGACGGCGACACGGAGATTCCGACCGTCTTCAGCGGCGAGGGCCCGAATCCCCTCGCGAAATTCGGCATGGACTCCTCCGGCACGTTCGTCGTCGTGGATTTCCTGCGCGGCCGCCTGAAGAAACCCACGCCGCGCCTCCTCGACCCCGACGGCAAGGAAGTCGAGATCATCCGCATCGGCACCGCGCCCATGAGCTTCGTCGCGAAGGAGCCGCTCAAGGGCGAGTCGAAGTACGTCGTCGAGATCGTCGGCTCCGACGGCGCGAAATTCTCGTTTTCGTTCACGACCGCCGCCGAGCGCAAGTGGCCCGGCGGTGGCGGCGGCGAGGGCGACGGGCAGAAATAGGAAGGGCAGTGGCCAGTTGCCAGTGGCCAGTGAGCGCTGGACAAGGGCAGGCGCCCTTCTCATGGCCACTTGGTCACTGGCCACTGGTCACTGGTCACTGGCCACTGGCACGATTGGCGATCACTTCACAGGCGGCTCGTCGCTCTCCTTGCGGTCGATCATGATCGACACGCCGGTGCCGCCGAAATCGTGGATCTTGCCCGACTTCTTCAGCTCGTCGTACTTCTCCTGCTGCGCCAGGTCCAGCTCCCGCTTCACGTTCTCCTCGCACTTCTTGCGCAGCTCCTCCTGCTTCGCCTCCATCTCCTTCCACTCCTTGCGCGGGTCGCCGCTCGCCCAGATCTCCTGCGCCGCGTCGTCGCGCTCCTTCAGGTGCCCCTGAATCCGCGTCTTCTGGATCGGGCTCAGCTTCAGCTCGCGCTCCATCACGACGAGCGGGTCCTCGAAGTTCAGGATTTCGGCGAAGGGGTTCTTCTTGTCGTGCTCCTTCAGCTTCCTTTCGACGAGCTTCTCGACGTCCTCCGCGCTCAGTCCGCCGGAGTTCGCCGCGGGCGCGCGGCCGACGGGGCTGCTGCCGGCGGGCGTCCCGTCAGGCGCGGGCGCGCTGCTCCCGTTCGAGGGCGCGCCTGCCGCCGGCTCCCGATCCGTCCCGCTTCCCACGCCGGCGGGGGAACCGCCCCCGCCGCCCCCCGCCCGGTCCGGCAGGGAGGCGACGGAAGGCCGGTCCTCCGAGATCTTCGACACCGAGTCCTGCAGCTTCGCAAGACGCATCGCCAGCACGACCTGCGCGATCAGAAGGGCCAGCAACCCGGCCCAGATGAGACCCGTGGACAGTGCCTGGCGCTGCATCTCTGGTTCCCCGAAGGTTTCTCCACCCGGAGAGATACGCGCCGCGCCCCGCGAAGTTGGGCGGGCGGGTAAAATGGACCTCCCGACCTGGAGGCTCCCATGGTTCAGAAAGGCCTGATCCTTCACGCCATCCTCCGCGAGGACCCGCAGCTCGCGTACCTCGAGGTTCTCGCGTGCGGCTCTGAAGAGCGCTACATCGCGGCGAAGATGGACGACTTCGAGCGGACGACGACAGGGAAGCGGCGGACCGTCGTCAGGGTGAGGCTGGTCGTGGAGGAAGTCGTCGAGGAGATCGTCGAGCGGCCGGTGGGGGCGTGATGGGCAGGGCCGGCGTTCTTCGTGGTGCGGGCGCGCGTGCACAGGAAAGCCATAAGCCAGAAGCCATAAGTGGCGTGAGTCGGTGGGCTCCTGACGGACCAGGAGGTCGATGGTGAGTCGCGCCCGTGAGAGGGGCGGGCACCGTCGAACAAGCCGCCGCCCGAAGCTGGCGCCGCCCTTCGCCGAAGCCCCCTCCGCACAATGTGGCGCGCGAAGCGCGCCGCTTATGGCTTCTTCCATGAGAAGGCCCCCCGATTCAAGGACGATCTAGAGAAGGCGCCGACTTTAAGAACAGCTACCGCCGCGCTTCCATTCGCACTCTTGGTGGACTCGGTTGAGTCCGGTGCAGTTGGGGGTCCGTC
>JACPRD010000184.1 GCA_016190145.1 Planctomycetota bacterium
ACGTCGGATGGACACCGATATGAACCCTCCGCCTTCCTGCGCCTGCCGATGGCAAAGAGCCACGGGTAAGCCGGATGCGGGAAATCCGCACGTCCGGTTTAACGAGGGGGAGGGGGCTTCGGCTCCCTCCCTACTCTCCCATTCATCAGCCTTTGCCCCGCCTTTCCGATCCGCTTTTCATCCCCGGGAATCCGCCCTTCAAAAAGACGGATCTCCGAGGGATCTAAAGGGATAGTCAAGGCCCGGGAAGGTGATAAAAGAGGATGAAAGGCCGATGACCCAACCCTACTCCTTTGAGCCCCCGAAATGATCTCCCGACTCACCGAACTCGTCCGGTCCTTCGGCCGCCCGCGCATTCTCGTCGTGGGCGACCTCCTGCTCGACCGCTACCTCTGGGGCCGCGTCGACCGCATCTCCCCGGAGGCCCCCATCCCCGTCCTGAGCGTCGCGCGCGAGGAGGAACGTCCCGGCGGCGCCGCGAACGTCGCCAATAACCTCGTCGCCCTCGGCGCGGAGGCGGCCTGCGGCGGCGCGGTGGGCGCGGACGGTGCGGGACTGCGCCTCATGGAACTCCTGGGCCGCGCCGGGATCGACGCGTCCTCCGTGGTCGTCGAGAAATCGAAACCGACACCGCTCAAGACCCGCTGCATCGCCCAGTCCCAGCAGATGATCCGCGTGGACCACGAGCAGACCGGCCCGCTCTCGAAAGGCGCGGAGGCGCAGCTCGTGAAGCGCGTGACCGCGGCGATGAGGAAATCGCAGCTCGTCCTGCTCTCCGACTACAACAAGGGCGTCCTCACCGACCGCGTGCTCGACGGGATCCTGAAGTCGGGGAAGCGGCTGAAGCGCCCCGTGATCGTCGGGCCCAAGGGGATCGCCTACGAAAAGTACCGCGGCTGCACGGCCATCGCCCCGAACCTCAAGGAACTGGCGCTCGCGACCGGCCGCTCCGTCGCGACCGACGACGACATCCGCGCGGCGGCGGAGTCGCTCCTCGACCTCCTCGGCTGCGATTTCGTCCTCGTCACCCGCGGCGAGCGCGGCATGTCCCTCTTCCGCCCCAACCGCGCTCCCTTTCACGTCCCCGGCCGGCCCCGCCAGGTCTACGACGTCGCGGGCGCCGGCGACACGTCGGTCGCGACGCTCGGCCTCGCCATCGCCTGCGGCGCCTCTCCCGAAGACGCCGTTCGGCTCGCGAACACCGCGGGGGGGATCGCGGTGACGAAAGTGGGGGTGGCGACGGTGACGCGCGCGGAGATTCTGGAGGATCTGGTGGAGGAGCACGAGGCGCGGCCTGCGAAGATCCGGACGGTGGAGGACCTGCTGCCGCGTCTCAAGGAGCACCGCGACCGGCAGGAGAAGATCGCGTTCACGAACGGCTGCTTCGACATCCTGCACGCGGGGCACGTGCGGACGCTGAACTTCGCGCGCGCGCAGGGGGACGTGCTGGTGGTGGCGATCAACAGCGACGCGTCGGTGCGGGCGCTCAAGGGCGCGGGCCGCCCGATCGTCCCGGAGCGCGAGCGCGCGATGGTGCTGGCCGCGCTCGAGGACGTGGACTACGTCGTGGTCTTCGACGGCCCGACGCCGGTCGAGGCGCTGAAGAAGCTGCGGCCGGACGTGCTGGTGAAAGGCGGAGACTACGGGCCCGCTCAGGTCGTGGGCGCCGATCTCGTAAGATCCTGGGGCGGGCAGGTGGTGGTGGCGCCGCTCGAAAACGGCGTGTCCACGACGAACATCGTCGACAAAATCAGGGGGAAATGATGGCCAAGCCGAAAAAGCCGGACATGGCGACCACGCTGTTCCTCACGCCGGGAATGATGGCGGCCAAGAAGATCGCGACCGCGCACCTGCAGGCGACGGTCGCCGCGAAGACGGAAATCCTCAGCTCCATGCTCGATGACATCGCGCGCGTCGCATCCACCGTGAAGGCCGCTTCCGAGAAAGGCGCGACGATCTTCTTCTGCGGCAACGGCGGCTCCGCGGCGGACGCGCAGCACTGGGCGACGGAGCTGACCGTGCGCTACCGCAAGAGCCGTCCCGGCGTCGCGGCCGTCGCGCTCACGACGGACACCTCGGCCCTCACCGCCGCCGCGAACGATCTCGGCTGGGAGAAGGTGTTTTCGCGGCAGGTGGAAGCGCTGGTGAAGCCGAAGGACGTCCTGATCTGCATTTCGACATCCGGCAACTCGAAGAACGTGATTGCGGCGGCGACGACCGCGAAGATGCTCGGCGCCACGGCGATCGGGCTGACCGGAGAGGCCGGTGGCGCGCTCGCCGACGCGGTCGATCTGTGTCTCCGCGTTCCGAGCAACGACACGCCGGTCGTCCAGGAGTGTCACGAGTCGATCGGCCATATCATCTGCGCGGTGTTCGACGGCCCATAAGCCCCGTTCGGAGTTCGGCGTTCGGAGTTCGGAGTTGGGTTGGGCGTTCGGAGTTGGTTCACGCGTCGGGCGTTGAGCCAGCCCAATGCCGAACGGGGGAACCAACGCCGAACACCGAACTCCGAACGCCGAACGGACGGAGCGCAAGCATGCCGACATACGTCAAGCCGGAGCGGCTCAGACCGGGCGACACGATCGCGGTCATCGCTCCGGCCTCGGCTCCGGACTTGCGCGCGCTCGCGAGAGGCGTGCGCGAAATCGAAAAGCGCGGTTACCGCGTCAAGCTGGGAAAACACGTCGGCGAACGCTGCGACCACCTCGGCGGCCGCGACACCCACCGCCTCGCCGACCTCCACGCCGCCTTCCGCGACCCCTCCGTCCGCGCCGTCTTCTGCGCCCGCGGCGGCGCCGGCTGCACCCGCCTCCTCGACCGCATCGACTACGACCTCGTCCGCCGCCACCCTAAAATCTTCGCCGGCTACTCCGACCTCACCGCCCCCCACCTCACCTTCCTCGCCCGCGCCCGCCTCGTCACCTTCAGCGGCCCCATGGTCGCCACCGACTTCGACGGCGGCCTCTCCCCCTTCACCGCCCGCCACTTCTGGCCCCTCCTCGAACTCCCCCAGCCCCCTGCTCTCAGTCCCGGCAAGCTGCGCTTCGCCGGAAAAGGCAGCGCCCAGGGCCCCCTCGTCGGCGGCACCCTCTCCATCCTCCAGACCCTCCTCGGCACCCCGTACGCCCCTTCCTTCGCCGGCGCCCTCCTCGTCCTCGAAGACATCGGCGAGGAAGTCCGCCGCATCGACCGCATGCTCGCCCAGCTCCGCCTCGCCGGCATCTGGCAGAAAATCGCCGGCGCCGTCTTCACGACATGGACCGACTGCCGCCCGGCCGGCGCGCTGAAACGCACGCTCGACCACTACGTGAAAGCCCTCGATGGCCGGCCCGCCGTCCTCGGAGTGCCCTACGGACACGTCGACGACAAGATCACCCTGCCCATGGGCGTGACCGCGAGGATCGATGCGGGGAAGGCGAGGTTTGAGATATTGGAAGGGGCGGTCAGGTGAAGGTGACCGCCTCCGAACCCCGGCACGACGCGGTGGTCGTGCAGGCTACTTTGGAGCCCCGCCCTCTTTCAGGATACGCAGGTACTCCTCGACGAGCTTGTAATCGTCCGCCGCGGCGTCGTCGTAGTTGACGCCCTCCTTCGACAGCACGCAGCCCGGCGCCGTCAGCCGCAGCCGCCCGCCCGGCTCGGGCATCAGGCTCCCCACGAACCCCATCTTCGCGGGCGGCGAGTCCGTGAGCTCCCAGAACCGCAGCTCCCAGCAGCCCGTTTCCGCCTTCCAGGTTCCGTCCATCCCGAACGTCTCCCTCTGGAACGCGTACGTGCCGGACCAGTCCTGCCCGCTCTGCGAGGCGACCGCCAGCGTCATCTTCATTCCCATGGCCGTCCCCGTCCACGAGCCGACGAGGGGAAGCTGCACGTCGGGATCGAGCGTGAACCCGAAGTTCGCGGTGTCGGCCGCATACGAATCCACGTAGAGGGTGGAGCGGATCTCGAAGGTCTGCGCCGTCTTGATCTCGGGCGGGCGGAGATTCCGTATCTCGATCGAGGCCGCGAATCTCCATTTCGAATCGGGATCCACCCTGCCCTCGAGGACGATCGCGGCCTGTCCCGGGGCGACGGCGACTTTCTTTCCGCCGTCCGTCATGTTGAACGCCTCGACGATGATCGAAACGTCGTGCGCCGCGTTGAGGTCGGCATTGACGACCTCGAAGCCGCCGCGGGGCTGGAGGACGGCGGCGCCCTGAAGGCCGATCTGGAGGAAGGTGACGTCGCCCGGAACCGTCCGGCAGATCTCCCCATCGCCCTTCGCGGCCAGATCCGGTTTCTTCGACCAGCTCACGCCGCCCGGGTTGCTTCCGTCCCAGGTGAAGAGGCAGACCTGGCCCTGCGGGCCCTGCGTTCCCTGGAACCACGCGGCGCCGGGGGGGATGTTGAGAGTGACCTTGCGGCGGCCCGGGTCGGGCGGTCCGGGAAGCGAGATGGCGGCATACGTCTGGCGCAGGGCCCAGGTGATGCCAAGGTCCGCCTCGGTGAACTCCGTCAGCGTCACTCCCTTCGTGGAATTAGGCCCCTGCGGATTGACGCCGAGGTACGTGCCGGCCTTCGTGTAGCCGGTGAGGATCACGGCGTGGCCGGTCGCGCGGCAATCCAGCACGAGCGAGACTTCGGGGCGGTGCGGGCAGAACGCGGCCGGATCCAGACGCCGCACGGTGACCTCGCCGTTTCGGGGAAGGGCGCCCGCGGGGAAGACGAAGCGAATGCCGCCCTGCAACTCGATCGCTCCGCCCGACGGATCCACGACGGCGGTCTTTTCTTCCAGGACGCGAAGGGCGCGCAAGGGCGCCGGCGCCGTTCCTCCCTGCGAACCGCCGCACTCGGTGCGGCAGCCGCCGCACCCGGGCAAGGCCGCCGCGGCCGCCAGGGCCGCCACCGTCATTTTCAGGAAGACGCGCATCCCACCTCCTGTTCGCATCGATGCGGGGAAGGGGAGGCTTGAGACGTTGGAAAGGGCGGTCGTCTGACCGGCCCGCTCACTTTCTCAGCCTGGGCTCCGCCAGCTCGACCTTGTCCGCCTTCTTCTCTTTGCACGCATCCATGACGTCGATGACTCTGCGCCACGGGACGTCCGGGTCGGCGTCGATCTCCACGAGCACGCGGCCGCCATCGCGCCGGCCGGCCGAGATTTCTTCTCCGAGAATCTCCCGGAGCTTCGCGGCACCGGCCGCGGTGCGGCCGTTCACGGTGGTCTTCACCGGCGCGTCCGGCTTCGGACACTCCATCCGGACCTCGACTTTCTTTTCGCCCGGGGGAGGCCGGTTTTCCGCCGCACCCGCCGGATGCCCGCCGCGGGCCGGGCTGCCGCCCTGCATCGGCCAGGGATGGGTGATTCCCGCGTCGCCGGCGGACAGGCAGTGGACACGGCCGTCGCCGCCGACGACGTAGGCGCGGCCTCCGACGACCGCCGGGCAGGAGTCCACGTCGGACGGCGTGTTGAACGACCACACCGCCTCGCCCGTCCCCGCGTCCAGGCAGTAGACCCGGCGGTCGGCGCTTCCCGCAAATACCCGGCCGCCCGCATAGGCCACCGCCGAGTAGACGCCGGCGGAACGGCCCGGGGAGTCGCCGGTTTCGAAGGCCCAGATTTCGGCGCCGGTGGCGGCGTCGAGGCAATAGAGCCTTTGCGCGCAACTGCCGACGTAGACGCGGCCGCCGGCGACGGCGGGGGAGGAATAGACGAATCCGCCGGCGTCGAACGTCCAGAGCATTTTTCCGTCGGCGAGCGAGAAGGCGTGGACCTTGCCGTCGTAGTCGCCGATGTAGACCCGGCCGCCCGAGAGCCCGGGGGAGGAGTGGACGTGCCCGATGTCCGCCTTCCAGACCGTGTGTCCGTCGAGCGCGTCGAGGCACCAGACGCCGCCGTCGCTGCTCCCGACCACGACCCGCTCCGCGGTCGCCGCGGGAGGATCGGACCACGTCTCGGGGATCTTCACGGTCCAGAGGACCTGCCCCGTCGCCTCCGCGAGGCACGTGAACTCCGTCTCGCCGCCCACGAACACGCGCCCCGCCGCCACGGCCGGACGCCCCCCGCGCTCGACCTTCGCCTCCCACACCGCCTTGCCCGTGCCGAGATCCAGCGAGAACACGCGGCCGCCGCCGCCCCCGATCAGCACGCGCCCGCCCGACACCACCGGCGAGAGCGCGCCTGAAGCCCAGGCCCCCGCGTCGAATTCCCACAGCGTGCGCCCCGTCGCCGCGTCGAGGCATCGCACCGGCGTCGACGGATCGTCCTCGGGTCCGGCGACCACGACGCGCCCGCCCGCGACGCAGGGATTGCAGTCGTCGCACGAGATCGCCTCCGTGGACCAGATCGCTCCGCCGGTCCCCTTCGTCAGGGCGAGCGTGATCTTTGCGCAACGGCCGGTCACTTCCGGCGAAGGATTCCCCGCGACGATGTCCTGCAGGATCGGCAGCACCGCGGGCCCCAGCGAGATGAGTTCGCGCTCCGCGTCGTCGCGGACCTGCGCTTCCTCCGAGTCGAGCCTCGCGACGATCTTGCGCACCTCCGCCGGGTCCGGCGCGCCCGCCGGCTGCTGCGCCATGGCAAACGCCGGGCTGAGCATCACGAAGGCCAGGATGCGAGTGAGCATGGGTTGATGGTAACGGCGAGGGCGGGAGGGCGGAAGGGCGGAGGGGCGGAGGGGCGGAGG
>JACPRD010000183.1 GCA_016190145.1 Planctomycetota bacterium
CAGGGCGACAGGGCGGAAGGGCGGAAGGGCGGAAACAGAAAAGCCCCGGCGTTCTGAACGCCGGGGCTCGTGGATCTCAAACGCCCTGCCTACCGCGGCAGGCCCAGCAACTCGTACAGGTCCGCCTCGCGGATGATCTTCACGCCCAGCGACTTCGCCTTCTCGTAGTTCGGATCCGTCTCGAAGTCCGCACCGACCACGAGGTACGTCGTCTCGCTCTGGACGTCCCTGTCCACGATGGCCCCGAACTCAGCCAGGAGGTTGCCCATCTGTTCGTTCGTGTACCGGCCCCGCATCTTGCCGCCGAACACGAACGTCTTCGCCCCCTTGCGGTCGAAGACCTCGTTCGCCACGTAGTCGCCCTTCTCGACCCGCTGCCCGTCGTCCACGTAGTCCATGCGGGAGATCCTCGAGGCGGCAAGGAGAACCTTGTTCCCGTTGCGCTCGGTGATCTCGACCACGTTCCCCTTCTCCACCATCTTGCCCTCGAACATCTGGTCGTCGATCGTCTTGACGATTCCGTCCCGCAGCAGCGTGATGACGCTGTAGGTCTCCTTCACCTCGATCACCTCCGCCATCCCCTTCATGACCTTGCGTCCGCCCTTGAGCATCGTGAAGACCTCGAACCGGGTGCCCTTGAGCAGCGCATCCTTGCGGCCGATGTCGATCCAGGCGAACAACTCCTGCGGGACGGCGTTGATCACCATCCCGTCCGCCTCGGTGCTCTCGCGGGCGACCTGGCGCTTGGTCGTGATCGCGAAGACACGGTCGGCGAGTTCCTGGATCTTCTTCTTTTTCTCGGCGACGGCCTTCTCGTGCTTGTCCTTCATCACGTCCAGCTCGTCCAGCTTCAGCCGGACCGACTTCTCCGCGTCCGCGATCGCCTGCTCGCTGTCGCGCTGGTTCTTCAGGATCTGTTCTTCGATGTTCCGGATCGCGTCCCGGAGCTCCTTGATCCGCTTCTCCTTCTCGTCGATGACCGTGCCCAGCCGGCCCTGGCTCTTCCCGTCGCCGACGTTCTCGTCATGCTGCTGAATGGCCCGCTGCGCCTCGCTCTCGAGGTTGGCGGCCTCGGCCTCGTACATGTTCTTCAGCGTCTCGAGCTCCGCGACCAGGTACTGCGTCTGGTCCGGTGTCTCGTTCGCCATGCGCTGCTCCTTCGGAGAGCGCTGATCCTTGATCCAATTGAGTTCGCGACCCGCGCCGCCAGACTCGGAGCTCGAGGCCAGCTTCAACTCCTCAGTCTCCGGATCCCACGACCACTTTCCGTACTTGGTCTTGCAGTCCGTCGCGGCCAGGCGATCCGCCCAGTCGTTCAGGATCGCCACCATGGCCTGTACGCTGGCGCCCTCCTCGAAGCTCGCCTGCACGCCCACCAGCTCCGAAACCTGCTTCGCCTGCGCCTGCGCCTTCTTGAGCCTGTCCTCGGACGCCTTCTGCTCGTCCGTCGCCTTCTTGATCTGGACCGTCTTCAGGCCTTTCGTCTCGTTGTACACCTCGTCATAGCTGAGGTACCACGACACCCCGCTGCCGACGAAGACCAGGGCGGCGAGGATGATCGCGACGAGTCCGCTGGAATCCTTCTGCATCGCTTCGTCTCCTAGTCCCCGAGGAACTCAAAGATCTCGAAAGCCGGACGCCACGGCACCGACAGGCCCGTCGCCTTCTCGTAGTTCGCGTCCGTCTGGTACGACTCGCCGACGATCACGAAGTCCGTCTCGTCCGAAACCGCGTCCTGCACGATCGACCCGATGTTCCGGATCCGCGCCGTGGCCGCCTCTTTCATGTACCTCGTCTTCGCGAAGTCGCCCGCGAACGCCACCTTCACCGGCCGCCGCGGATTGTAGAGCGGATTGAAAATCAGGTCGCCGTTGATGATCGGATCCATCCGGTCCGCAGTCTCCACGATCGATACCTTCGCCGACCGCTCGTACACGTCCTTCACCTCCACCTGCCCCTTCCACCGTACGTTCCCGCCCGCCTCGCGCACGAAGACCATGAACTTCAGCCCGCGCACGAGCCGGTCGCCCTGCCCCAGCGTGATGAACGCGTAGTGCTCGTCCTGATGCGGGTCCACGATCTTCCCCTGCGCCACCGTCAGGTCGAAGAACACCGCCTCCTGCTTCACCAGCTCCTTGAGCTGCGTCTCGATCCGATTGTACTGGTTCGCCAGGTCCAGCAGCTCGTCCTTCATCTGCTTCTCCGCCGCCGTCCGCGCGTCCACCAGCTTCCGGTCCTCAGCCTCGAGATTGCTCTTCCGAAGCTCGTAACGCCGCACGTCCTCCGTCTGGAGATCCGTCATTTTCTGGAGGTTCGTCTGAAGCGCCGAAATCTCGTCGTCCTTGATCCGCGTGTAGTCGCTGATCACCGTCGAACTCATCTGCGCGTTCAACTGCGCGTTCTTCTGCCCCTGCTTCGCCGTGTCGAGCCGGTAGCGCGCCGTCTCCTTCTTGATGTTCGCGGCGTGGATGATTTCCCACATCGCCATCGCCTTGCCGGGAAGCGCGTACTGGGTCTTCTTGGCGTCGACGCGGTCCTTGAGGAGGGCGATCGAGGATTCGATCTCCGACTCCTGGTCGAAGGGCCACCCGCAAAGGTGGCAGATCGCCTTGATCTGAGGGAAGGCCGTAAACTTTCGTTCCTTCTCGGCCGCGTCGCGTTTTTCCTCGGCCCGCTTGATCCATTCCTTGTAGGTCTGGACCTCGAGGTACTGGAGGAAGGCCGTGATGGCGGCGGCTCCGGCGAGGGTCACCGCGAAGATGACCCAGATGATGCTGATGCCCCGACTGGCTCTGGACATGCGTCCACCTCCAAGGTTGAGGCCCCGGATTATAGTGCCCCGGGTATCGCTGTCAAAACCTAAGTACGACGGCATTTACGGCGGGCTACTTCGGCGCTTCCTCCGGCTTGACGCCGAGCTTCTTCAGGGTCGCCTTCGCCTCCCCCGCCTCCTTCGAGTCGGGATGGGACGAAACCAGCCCCTTCAGAGTCTCGATCGCTTCCTTCTTCTTACCCGTCTTCAGCTCCCAGTTCCCGCGCGCCAGCAGGCTCGCGCGCTCGTGGGCCGATTTGAGTCCGTCGTACGCCGTCTTGAATTCAGCGTTGCTCTCGTTCCGGCTCACGATCTCCACGGCCCGCCTGCCACCGTCCGTGTCCGAAAACCAGGTCCCGAGCAGGAAGGCGTTCTCCGCCATCTTCTTCGCGTCCGAAGCCTTCTCGGCGTCCACCATCGCGTTCCACGCCGGGTTCACGAACGCCGCGACGAACTGGTCCGGGGGCGGCTTCCCGTTGCTCCGGGCCAGCTCCTTCCCGGCGGGATCGATCAGCATCAGCGTCGGCACGCTGCGGATCCCGAACGAGTCGTACACCTTCTTCATTTCCTTGCCCTTGCCCGGATTGACCTTGATGCAGACCATCCCGGCCAGGAACTTCTGCACGTCCTCGCGCGGATACGTATCCGTATCCATTTCCTTGCAGAACTTTCAGCCGTCCGTGAGGAAGTCCACGAACAGCAGCTTGCCTTCGCCGGCCGCCTTCGCCTTCGCGGCGTCGTACGCGGCTTCCCACGCGATCCCGGAATTGCCCGGAGCGGGCTTCCCTGGATCGGCCCCGAGGGGCAGCGTGGATACGGCGAGGGCGACTGCGATGAGCAGGACTCGCATCGAGACCCTCCGAGAATTTAGGCCCCCCGGCCCGGCGTGAAGAGAACAGGATAAGGGTCGGGTGTGTCCGGTTCAAGGGAAATGCGCTCTCCCGGCCCTTGACTCGCTCCCCACCCGTCCTCTACAATTCCTCCGTCAGTTCGCCAGCGCGCCCGCCCCTTCACCCACACCCCCCCGCCGGAACTCCCTCACTTCGCCGCCACACACACACCCTTGCCCTCACGCCCCTGCCTTGTCGGCCTCGTCGGAGGAATCGCCAGCGGCAAGTCGACCGTCGCCCGCGCGTTCGCCCGCCACGGCGCCCGCACGATCGACGCCGACGCCATCGCCAAGGAAATCCTCGATCTCCCGGAAGTCCGCCGCGCCCTCGCGGCCGCTTTCGGAGACGTCGAGACGGCCGGACGCGTGGACCACCGGAAACTGGCCGAGAAGGCCTTCGGCTCCGAACCGGCGGCCGCCCGCCTGAACGCCCTCGTCCACCCCTCCGTCACCGCCGAGATCGACCGGCGCGTCGCGGCCTGGACGGCCGAGGGATTCCGGGGTCCGGTCGTCGTGGACGCCGCCCTGCTGCTGGAGGCGGGCATGAAAGGAAAGATGGACGCGCTGGTCTATGTGGAAGCGCCGGAGGGCGTCCGCCGCGAGCGGGCGAAGGCGCGGGGATGGGCGGAGGACGAACTGAAGAGGCGCGAGCGGTTGCAGTGGCCTCTGGAGGAGAAGCGGCGGGCCTGCGGGCACGTCGTCGCGAACGGGGGAACGGTGGAGGAGATGGAGGGGCAGGTGGCGGCGCTCGTCGCGCGCCTCTGCCCGGTGCCGAAGGGCGAAACCTAGGAGGCGGCGCGCCAACGCAGCCCCGCTTCCCAGCCTTCTTTCTTCGGGCCGAAACCCTGTGAGGAACGCACCTGGAATGTCAGACCCTGTCGCCGACAACGTCTCCGAGACGCCCAAGCCCCAGCCGGAGGCTGCTTCCCCTGCGACTCCGCCGCCGGTTCCGCCCGCTGCCGGTTCGCCGCGGAGCACGCCTGCGGACTTCCAGGTGAACCTGATCCAGGCTCTCCGGCAGGCGGCGTTCCTGAAGCTCGCGCAGGAGATGGGGCATCCGGAGCCGGCGGCCGCGCGGAAGGAGGACGTGATATTCCGGCTCGTGCGCGAGCAGATGCGCGCGGGCGGGTTTTCGGTGTCCGAGGGCGTGCTGGAGTTCATGCCGGACGGCTACGGGTTCCTCCGGAGTTCCGCCTACGAGTACACGCCCGCGCCGGACGACACGTACGTTTCGCCGAGCCAGATCCGGCGGTTCGGGTTGAAGGAGGGGGACACGGTGCGCGGGGCGGTGCGGCCGCCGAAGGACGGGGAGAAGTATCTCGCGCTCCTGCGCGTCGATACCGTGAACGGCGATCTGCCGGAGAAGGCCCTGCACCGCAAGGCCTTCGAGGACCTCACTCCCCTTCACCCCCACCAGCGGCTCTTCCTCGAGCACGCCCCCGAGGACTACGAGACGCGGATCATCAATCTGTTCGCGCCGATCGGCAAAGGCCAGCGCGGGCTGATCATCGCTCCGCCGCGAGTAGGGAAGACGATATTGCTGGCGAAGATCGCGCACGCGGTGGAGGCGAACCATCCGGAGGCGATGGTGATCGTGCTGTTGATTGACGAGCGGCCGGAGGAGGTGACGAACATGAGGCGCTCGGTGAAGGGGGAGGTGGTGGCGTCGTGTTTCGACGAGGGGCCGGAGCGGCACGCGCAGGTGACGTCGATGGTGCTGGCGAAGGCGAAGCGGCTGGTGGAGCACGGGAAGGACGTGGTGATCCTGGTGGACTCGATGACGCGGATGGGGCGGGCGTACAACAATCTGGCGCCGTCGCACGGGCGGATCATGAGCGGGGGGATGGACGTGGAGGCGTTGCAGGCGCCGAAGATGTTTTTCGGGAGTGCGCGGCAGATCGAGAACGGGGGGAGTCTGACGATTCTGGCGACGTGCCTGATCGAGACGGGGAGCAAGATGGACGAGGTCATTTTCGAGGAATTCAAGGGGACGGGGAACATGGAGCTGCTGCTGGACCGGTCTGCGGGGAACCGGAGGATTTTCCCTGCGATCGACGTGAACAAGAGCGGGACGCGGAAGGAGGAGCTGATCATGGATCCGCAGGAGCTGAAGCGGGTTCACGTGCTCCGGAAGATGGTGAACGAGATGCGCGATCCCGGGGAGATCATCGAGATGCTGATTTCGCGGATGAAGAAGTACCGGACGAATGCGGAGTTGCTGATGAGCATGAAGGTCGAGGGTTAACGACCGCGTTCGGCGTTCGGAGTTCGGCGTTCGGCGTTGACGCGATCCGGGCACCGCAGGAGTGCGAGATGAGCCCTCCGGGATTCACCATCGTCGTACGGCCCTCGAGCATCCCCGGAGGCCGGATCGTGCAATTCTCCGGACGAACCGACTCTGCGAACTACGCCCTGGCGCTGAAGGCCCTTGAACTCGAGATCCAGCCTGCGGAAAACGTCGTGATCTTCGATCTGCAAAGGCTCATCTGCATCCACGACTTCGGCTACAGCGGATCGACGGATTCGCCCCACGGAATCAAGGGCTGGGGAGTTCCCTTCCTGGACGTGATGCTCCGGGAGAAACTACCGGGGCGTTGGTTCGCCTATTGCGGGCTGTCGGGGAACATGAGAACGCTCTGGGAGATGCTGACCATCGAAAAGTCATTTCCGACATTCGAGAGCGTCGGTGAAGCCGAGGCGTTCTGGCGCCGCCAGCGCGGCAAGGCCACCTGAGCGAATGGAAGTGAGTCCATCGCCGGTGCAGTATCCTTTTTCACCCGTTTTCATCCGCGACCCCGCCGTTCCTATCGCCTTTTATCCCCGTGGAAGTGAAGCGGCGGGTGCAAACACTCCGGGAGAGACAAATACGGAGTGGAAAAACAGGATGGAGGCCGGATAGGAACGGCGGGGTCGCGGATCCCAAAGGATGCAAACGGATACGGCGACGCGACTCTGCGGCTCGACCCTGCTTAGAACTCCCGGCAATTCGCGATCACGACGGTTTCCTGCGAGGCGAGCCGGCCGCCGACGGGGATGAACTTGGCGAGGACGAGGCGGACGAGGGCCTGGCGGGCGCCGGCGGGGCCGACGATCTGGATTTCGAAGCCGTGGGGGAAGCCGTCGCCCGCGACGGAGGGGATGGCGTAGCCGGGGACGGCGTCGGGGACGGACCACGTGGGGGTAGGGTTCCAGGCGACGCCGGCGAACCCGAGGCCGAGCTGGGCGATGAGTTTGCGGTCGGTGAGTTCCGCGATGGTATGCGGGTTCTCGGGGGCGCCGGCGACGAGCCCGGTCGCGCCGTCGAGGCGCCAGAAGGCGGCCGTCACGGGCTGGGAGAAGTCCCAGGCGTAGTTCACGCCCTGACCGTTCACGAGGTCGAGGACGACGGCCTGGCGCTCCGCGGCGATCACGATCTGGTTGATCTGCCCGAGGTCGGCGTAGCGGACGCTCTCCCACTGGATGAGCGCGAGCGAGTCCGCGCGGTTGCCGATCGGCCGCGCGGCCGCGCGCGTCAGGTAGTAGGCGACGAACTGGTAGAGGTCCACGGCGCGGCGGACGGCCGGAACGGAGCCGGGGATGGTGACGACGTGGGCGGGAAGGGTCCGCACGAAGAGCAGCATGTTCCCGGTCTTCTGGGCGGGCACGGTGTCCGCGGTGAAGGTGCCGAGCTCGTCGATCGTCGGGAGGGTCGAGCCGGTCAGGGGCAGGCTCGCGGGCGGAAACGCGCAGCGCGCCATGTAGGACGCCCCCGTCGCGTCGTTCTCATAAACGAGGCGCGACTGCATCAGGTCGTCCTTGACGGTGTTCACCGCCGAGTCGCCCCAGTCCACCAGGTCGTTCTGCGCCGCCATGTGCAGGTTCGCGACCGTCATGTACTGGATGACCTCGAACACACCCACCGCGACGATGGAAAAAACCGCCATCACGATCATGACCTCGAGCAGCGTGACTCCCCGGTGTCCCTTCATGACCTCTCCTTACCTGTCGATGAAGACCTTCTGCTGGTGCGTCGAATAGTGGTTCGTCGGGTTGCTCGCCCTGTAGCACTCGACGCGGATGATGTACGAGCCTTCCGGGAACGCCGTCGTGTCCGACACGTCCCAGACGAACGTCTCCCCGCCTGCCCCGCCGTCGGCCGCCGTGTCCGCGAGCGGCACTTTCCCCGGCGTGGCCGCCGCGTCCGTGCCCATGTGCTGCCAGGTCGAGCCGTTGTCCCGCGAGTAGAGGCGCGCGTAGCGCAGGTCGGTTTCCAGTCCGGCGAAGGCGCCGTAGGAAGCGTCGCCGGTATAGGGGAGGTTGTCCCAGCGGCGCCAGCCGACGTTCCACTGGACCGGGATCGTCGCGGGGTTGAGGAGCTCCGTCACGTTCGTGGGCGAATCGACCGTCAGGCGCGGCAGCTCCGTGATCCGCGGCGCGGCCAGCGCCGGCCGGCCGCCGTCCAGGAATGCATGGATCAGCGTCAGCGTCGACATCTTCGCGATGAACGCCGTGCCCGACTCGGTCGTCGTGTCGAGGCCGCTGATCACGATGTACGCGCGCTTCGGATTCCCGGGAATGCTGGAGTCGTTCAGGTGCACGATCGAGCAGCCCTCGTAGGTGCCGTCGGCCTGGTGCCCGTAAAAACGCAGGGCGACGGACGCGGTGAGGTGCGGGTAGTTGTTCTGGGCGAACTCGTCGGGCTGGCCCCAGGCGGGGGCGAAATTCGTCTTGAACGGGCGGCTGATCTTGGTCGTGGTAGGGAGGGAAAAATTGTAGTTGTTCCCGAGTTCGGAGCCGCCGGGGGCCGCGATGGACCCGTCCTGGCCGCTGTTGAAGTTATGGCGGAAGAGGCTGGTGGAGGCGGCCGTCGGTACCGCGGGCGATCCCACGTTGAAGAACGAAGTACAGCCGCGGGTGTTCGTGCGGCGCACCCAGGCGTTGGTCGTCCAGTCCGCGCCGAGAGGAAGCCACTTGCTCGCCGCCGGGACGTCCTGCCGCCGGACGCGCACGAACTTGTTCGCCGCGTTGCCGAGCGCCGCCGGCGTGTCGAGGTTGCCTTTCGCCACCCACTGCGCCGCCGCGGTGTCCGGGTAGAGTTCGCCGAGCCAGCAGGCGCCCCACCAGTAATTCGAGCCAGCGACGTACTCGCGAACGTATTTCACGCCGCCCGTCATCGCCGTGGTGATCGAGTCCTCGAACCGGGAACCCGCGCCTCCGTCGGTGGGCCGCCGGTTGACGGGAATCGAGCTGGGGAATCCGTTGGCGGAGTCGTAACCGATTTCGCCGCCGATCCCCAGGTAGTAGTAGGAGAACCCGGTGAGCGTCGTCCAGACGGCGCCACACTCGACGAGGGCCGTACGGAGAAGCTGGAATTGCCGCGGCACGTCGAACTCGTACTTGTCGCCCGCCGTGGCCGTCGTCGGCGACCAGCCGTCGAAACTCTGGTTGCCCGCCACCACGCCGTTCTTCATGCGCGACGCGTTCCAGCCCTCCCACTTCCCTGCCCCCAGCTGGTTGTTCGCCGCCGCGGTGTCCGTCTTCTGGAAGTTGTCGAAGTACCAGTTGTACCCGTTGGTGAACGACGTGACGGCGCCGACCGGGTTGGGCGTGTCCTTCAGGTCCGCGTACGGGCAGTGGCGGGGGTCCCCCGTGAACTGGTAGCGCTCGGTGAAAGGAACGTCGGCGACGGTGTTGGTGCGCCAGCAGTACGTGCGCGAGAGGTTCATGGGAGCGTTGCGCACGGGCCAGGCCGTTCCGGTGGTCATGTCGGTGCCGATCCGCGTTTCGCTCACGACCACGCGCTGGTAGCCGGCCAGAATCGGGTCCTCGTCCGCGAACTCGCGATCGAGCGCCGCCTGCGAAATCCCGACGATCCAGCGGGCCGTGTTCTTGGGCCGGTCGCCCGAGGTCGCGAGGTTCACGCTGAAGTTGTTGGCCGCCTCCGTCGCGCACGGGATGTAATCGCGGTTGTAGAGGCGCCAGTTCTTCGTGGCGGTGGCGTCGGGAAGCGCGGTCCCGTTCGGGAGGCCGGCGCGCACGGTGTCGGGGGCCGTCGCCGTGTTGGCGATCGGCGGCGTGCGGAGCGGCGTGTTGAAGAAACGGAACTCGGTCCAGCGGACGCCGAAACCGTCCACGTACGAAATCATCGTCCAGTACTGGCGGTTGTTCGTCGGGAGCGTGAGCGCCGGCGTGGTCGCAACGTAGTTGTCCGTCCCGGCGACCCCGTCCTGGTCGAATCCGCCCTCCAGCGCCGTCACCGTCACGTCCGCCGGCGTCAGGATCGCGTCGCGGATCCGGAACGTGATCGGCACCTCCGCGCCGCCCTTCTCCATCAGATTGTCGGTCGAATTGGCGAAGTCGTCCAGGTACGCGTACAGCCGGTATCGCAGCGCCGACGCCACGGGGTTGCGGAGGTTTTCGGGATGAGCCACAGCCCGCCACTGCGGGTACGTCACCGGATCCTTCGCGGCGTCGGAGTAATTCCGGATAGACGGCATCGGCAGCAGCTCGCCGTGGAGGTTCATGAAGATCACGTTGCGGTACGCGGCCGGATCGCGGCTCATCCGCTCCAGGAGCAGCCGGAACGTCGGCTGGTCCGCGGACTCCTGGCCCGACGCCACCCGCGCGTTGAACAGCGCTTCCTCGTCCCTCAACCGCATGCAGTTGTTCCACATGTCGGCGTACGAGAACGGATTTGGATTCGCCGCGGCGTCGTAGCCGTTGCGCGTCGCGCCGTCCACGGCGCAAAGCCCCGTCATGAGCGACGGCACGTAGTACTGCCCGACCGCCGAGCCCCCGGGCATCGTGCCGGGATAGTAGTAGACGCTCGGGATCGGCTGATTCGAGTCGACCGTGTCGTTCACGTACGGCTTGTACTCGGGATCGCGGCCGTAGCCGGACTTCGTGATCCAGTGCAGCCGGAAACTCAGCCCGGGATTGCGCGCCTGGAGGTCGCTGAGCGAATTCTCGATGAACGGCTTGAGGTTCGCCATGTAGACCCACCAGCCCGGGATGTTCTCGATCGCCAGCACGTAGAGGTCGTAGACCTGCGTCGGCGGGTAGATGTCGCCCACCGTCCGGATCACCGACGTCACGTCCGCCAGCAGCGTCTCCGTGTTGCTCGCCGGCGACGCCCGGAACACGCGCACCGTCACGACCCGGACGTCGCGGGCGTCGAGGGACTGGAAGCGGCGGACCGTGACGCGCCGCTGGAACGCCCAGACGCCGTTGAACTGGTAATTTCCCGAAACGGTGTCGTCCGGGTTCACGGCCGCGGGGTTGATCGAGAGCATCGGGCTCGTGCCGACGCCGTCGTCGTAGCCGTCGAGGAGGGAGGCGGAAGCGCCCGCCGTGGACTCGACGACGCCGCGCAGCTCCGAGAGCAGGGAGATCGCCTTCTGCACCGCGAACGACTTGTCCGTGTTGTCGATCGTCTGTTTCTGGACCGTGACGAGCGACGACAGCGACACGACGATGATGACCGCCAGGATCGAGATCGCGATCATGACCTCGATCAGCGTAAACCCGCGGTTGGACCTCATCGGAATCTCCTTTTGCCAGTGGCCAGTTACCAGTGACCAGTGGCCAGTGACCAGTGGCCAGTGGCCGGGGAACCCTGGCAACTGGTCACTGGCCACTGGCAACAGGCCACAGGCAACTGGTCACTGGTAACTGGTCACTGCTGTACGATCACCGGCGGCTTCGAAAACCGATACTGCCCCATCGACGACAGCAGGTCCTCGCGGATGTTCTTGTCGAATTCGACTTCCGAATAGTCGCCCAGCCCGCGCACGTCCACCGTCCCCGTCACGACCATCGTGCCCTTCAGGAGACTCGGCGCCCGCACGACGAGGTTCCCCTCGACGTACAGCATCCCGCTGAAAAACGAGTTGGAACTCGCGTTGATCGTCACGTTTCCCTTCACGTAAATGATCGCCGTCCCGTTCAGCCGCTTCGTCGCGTCGAAGACCAGGTTCCCCTCGACGTAGATCAGGTGGTACGTCGGAAGCAGCGCGGGCCACGTCCCCATCGGCACGCCGACGCCCGGATAGATGAACTTGTCGTCCGACACGCTCTTCAGCCCCGCCTGCGTCAGCCCGAAGACGTTCGTGAGGGAATCGGGGTAGACGGCGGGAAGCGTGGTCTGTGCGGGAGAGCCGACGACTTCTCCGCCTGCGGTGACGGGGGCGCCGGTGCCGGACTGGTAGTTGAGGGCGGCCCTGGTGTTCCCCTGCACACGGCCCTTCGCGGCGACGGTGATGGAGGCGCCGTTCCGGCAGCAGACGGCGGCGTCGGCGGGGGGCACGATGTTCATGCGCTGGATTTCGGATTCGAGGACGACGGACGAAATGACGCGGTTCGGGAGGACGTTCCAGGCGACGGCGGCGTTAAGGCGCTGGTAGACGAACCCGTGGCAGCGGATGCGCCACGCGCCTCCGGCGGCACCGGGCTGACTCCTTTCCTGCGTGATGTCCGTGACTTCGCCGATGCGGACCTCGTAGCGGCCCCAGACGAGCGACGTCTGGCCGATTTCGAAGTCGCGCACGATGCCGATGGCGGGATCGTCGGTGTCGTTGACCGGGGGCACCGCGGCGAGGTCCTGCTGCGGCGCGAACGTCACGACCGGCTGCGTGAGCTGCCGGCGGAACCACGAGTGGGCGTCCACGAGCCCGGCCTGCGCGACGTTCATCGCCTGCCCGCGGAAGGCGAGATCGAGCCCGATCTCGTCGCTCGTGGTCTGCGCGAGCATGAGGCCCGAGGTGACGATCCCCCCGAGGAGGATCATGGCCACGAGCACCCAGATCAGGATCGCCCCGCGGCGGCGGCCCTCCGGAATCGCGCTCATTTCACCGCCTCCAGCCGCTCCATGACCGCCTCGCGCCGCTCGGCGACCTGCTCCTTCGCGGCGAGATCGGCGGGCGCCGCGAACACGCGCCGCCCGGCCGCGTCGGCCTCGAGGAGGTCGAGACCGATCTGCACCGAGGCGCAGGTGGCGAGGAACTGCTCCCGGCTCCATTTCGCGTACGCGCACGCGTCGTTCACCGCCGCCGAGCGCGCCGCAGGACCGGGGAGGAACTCCCGCAGGCCCCCACCGAAACCCGCGAACCCGCCGGACTTCTTCTTCTCCGCGAGAAACGTCAGGGTCTGCTCCCAGCGCGCCAGGTCGTCCGCCGACACCCCCGTCCGGACGGGCGCCGGCGCGGCCGGAACCTCGCGCTGCTGCCGCTCCCAGACGAAGATCCCGACGAAGCCGGCGAAGAGGAGGAGCGTGAAGCGGATCGCGCTGCGGCGGAGCGAGCGGTAATGCGCGGCGCGTTCGACAGTCGGGCGCCCTTTTCTCGCGGGAGCGGGCGGCGCGAGCAGGGTTCCTGAAGAGGATTTCCGGAGTTCCGGAAACGCGCGGGGGTCATAGGGCATCAGCCACCTCGTGGAAAGAGGCCTGCGAATCGGCTTGTCGGACTCTCGATGGCTCCGTGCGTTGGCGCGCAGGGAACCGCTTGAAGTGCGTCCAGTTAAGCGCCTGGAACCGAGCGAAACAAGTTAAAAAATCATGAATTTCTTAAATAGCGAGACCCGGGATCTTCACCCACCCCATCTTCAGGAGAATGAACGCGACACCCAGCAGAACCAGCACCAGCAACGCGAGTATCAGCCCCTTCCCCCGCCCGCCGCCCTCCTCCCAGTCCTCTACCTCGAACCCGCCCACCATACGCTTCACCTTCCTCCCCCGCTCCCGCCGCCTCCGCTCCGCTACCTCGCGATCGGCACACTTCCCGCACAACCCCGGCACCGGGCTCTTGTACGCGTACGACACGAGATCCCCGCACTTCTCGCATTCCTTGTCGAGCCCGACCCCCACGTTCTTCTTCTCCGGCGGACCCGCGGCCGCCTTCCTCCCCGCCCGCGCCGCCCTCGGGTACGGAACCGTGAACACCTTCCCGCACCCCTGGCAGAGCCCCTTCTTGCCCGCCATGGAATCGGGCACCTCGCCCGTCCGGCCGCAGCCGCACTCGATCCTGATCATGATCACTGCCTCGCAAGATCCCAGAGCGTCATCAGCACCTCTTCCATGTACTGCTGCATGCTCCGTTTCACGGCCCCCTCCTCCACCCCGATCACCACCGCGAACTCGAAATGCGCGAGCGCTTCGATCAGGTACCCCAGCGCGCGGCGGCGATTGCCGGACTGTTTCTCCTGAAGCGCCGCCATGGCGCGCGTGCGTCCGTCCTTCAGGTGTCCCGGGCAGGACAGGAGGAGCATTTCGCGGGGGACTTCGTGGTCGAGGTCGTCAGGGTTAATGAGGAGGGCGACGCGCTCGCCCCAGGCGACCGCGCGCAGGCGTTCCGCGCCGAATTCCTCCCGGGTCTGCGCGGAGATCCCCGGCGCCGCCGCCATCGCTTCCCAGGCCTCCGACATCCCGCGGTAGACCTTCACCAGCCGTTCGCGGGCGCGCTCGGGGGGCAGGTTGGCGGCGAGGGCGCGGCGCCAGGCCTGCACGGCGAATCCGCGGGCCGCTTCGAGTCCGGCGAGGCGCGCGAACGCACCGAGGAGTTCGCGTGGCGCCTCGACGTAAACTTCGGGAGGCATTTCGGAGGGCATCCGGTCGACGCGGGCGAGGAGCGTATCGGTGAGGACGAGGAACCGGTCGAGGCTCTGCCAGGGCGGGACGTCTTCGGCGTCGAAGGAGGCGTCTTCGAGGGAAAGGAGGAGGTGGAAGGAGTAATCGAGGTAGGACTCGTGGCCGGACTCCCTGAGGGCGCGGACGGCCCAGGCGCATTTTTCGCCGCCGTCGCGGGCGACGGCCTCGGGTCCGCCGAGGAGGTGGAGGCGGTAGAACACGGCGGCGAGCAGGGTGCGCGCGAGTTCGTCGTCTTCGGCGTCGTCGAAGACGCAGTCGCCGGCTTCGCCGAAGGCGGCGAGCGCCTCGCGCGCGGCCCCGCTGTCCTGGCGCGAGGCGCCTTCGGCGGCGCGCTCATTGGCGTCCTCGAGGCTGCAGGAGCAGCCGGAGGCGGCGAGTGCGAGAAGGGCGGCGAGGAGAACCCGGAGCATGCGGAAAGTAAACCACGGTGCCATGGGATCGGCCAGAGTTGACGGAGGAGGATCATGGTGGGCGAAGCCCCTGCCGGGGGAAGCATGGCGAAGTCGCCGGTCACATCGGCGTCCAGGCGGGCCGGCGGGGGTTGGTCGTCGACTGCGAGAGCCCGGACTCGCGACGGCCCTTCCCATAGTGCGTGGAGAAGGCGAGCGACGGCGAGCGGTCGGGGCGAGCGAAGCGAGGTCCGAACGCCGCAGGCGCTCGAGTTCTCCACGCACTATCTGTAGGCGTATTCCGCCTTGTAGGCGACGACTTCGATCTCGTGCCCGTCGGGGTCGCTGAGGTAGACGGCGGGGCCTTCCTTGCGGTCGGCGCGCTCCTGGATGGGGATGCCGGCGGCTTCGAGGCGGCGGACGAAGGAAGGCATGTCGGCGATGGTGAAGCCGAAGTGATAGATCCGGGCGGTGGAGGAG
>JACPRD010000187.1 GCA_016190145.1 Planctomycetota bacterium
ATGTCCCCGTGGTCGACGTAGCCGCCCGTCAGTCAGTCCGCCGAAAGAACCTGCGAGATCCCTCAAACCGCAGCGCGGGTTCGTTAGAACCGGCTACCCGCAAAGCCCTTACATGAGAGTCTGAGAAAAAAGCGAGCGCAGGAGCGGTGGCCGGGCCGGCGCGGGCACGAAAACACGCCGACGAGCAAGTTCACCCAGGTGCCCGCGCCGGCCCGTGCCACCGCGACGAAGCTCGATTGTTGCTCAGACTTTCAGTTCGTGTGCAGTATCCGTTTTCACCCGTTTTCATCCGCGACCCCCGCCGTTCCTATCACTTTTTATCCTTCGCTGCGGCGGTCCCGAGATCTGGCTCCTGCTGAATTCCGGACCGGTCCCCGTGGAGGTAAAGCGACGGGTGGGGACGCGCATAAGGAGATAGCCGGGATGAGGTGGAAAAGCAGGATGAAAGCCGGATAAGAACGGCGGAGTCACGGATACGAAGGGATGAAAACGGATTCGGCGACGAGCGCGAACTTCCAGATTTCGAATCGCCGCTACGCCCCCTCAGACGGGTGAGACCGCTGGAGCGAGAGGAATTCCCGATTTCGCGGCTACAGTCTCGGAAGATCGGAATCGACACGGGAAAGGCGCGGCAGGCCCCCGCCCTTCCTGCCCTCTCCATCCCCTTCCGTGTCACAGCCTTTGCCCTTCTACATCTCCCAAACTCTGATACGCTTAACCCCATGAACCTCACTCTCCGCCCCGCCCTGTGCGCCCTCCTCTTCCTCGCCTCCACCCTCACCGCCGCCGCCGACAAGGTCACCCTCAAGGACGGCCGCGTCTACGAGGGCGCCGTCGTCGAAGAAAACGACAAGTCGGTCAAGATCCGCACCGCGCGGGCCACCCTCACCTTCCCGCGCGACCAGGTCGCTTCCATCGAACGCACCTCCTCTCCCCTCCAGGAGCGCGAATCGCGGCTGGAGGCCCTGGATCCGAAGGAGCCGGTGAAGTATGTCGAGACGGCGGAGTGGATGCTGGACGCGGGGGACGAGGCCTTCGAGCTCGAGACGTTCCGCCGGCTCTGCAACATCGCGGCCTTTCTCGACCGGAAGCTCGCGTGCCGGGCGAACAAGGTGCTCGCGACGGGGTATGGCCGTTCGAAGCGGCTGGAGGAGGCGGCCGAGGCGTGGGCGCGGGCGGCGGTGGCGGACCCGGCGGACGCGAAGGCGAAGCAGGGGGCGGAGGAATCGAAGCGGGACCGCGAGGCGGCGGCGAAGCGGCGGCTGTCGGACCTGCGGGACGCGATCGCGCTGGCGGCGACGGGGGACATCGAGGGGGCGATTCCGAAGCTGCGCGCGACGAAGAACGCGCCGCTCGAGGGAGAGGTCCGGAACTGGCTCAAGGTCCCGGTGGACGACCTGATCCGCGACCTGCAGCGGCGCGTGCCGTGCAAGCCGTGCGGCGGGACGGGCCAGAGCGCGTGCTCGCTCTGCAAGGGCACGGGCCTGATCGAGTGTTCCGCGTGCGGCGGCGACGGAAAGAAATCGCTCGCCGCCCCGGGACAGGGCGGACTCAGCTACACCAACACGCTCTGCCGCACGTGCAACGGGATCGGGAACGTCCTCTGCACGAACTGCAAGGCCGAGCGCGACGTCCGCCTGACTTTCGGGGACAAGACGGTGGACGGGAACCGGGTCCCGGACGACGAGATCGTCCACTGCGTCGCCGGCAAGGAAAAGGACAACCTCCGCCCGTCGCTCAACTTCCGCGACTACTCGCGCGTCTCCGACGGCAAGTACCTGACGAAGATCGCCGTCGCCGCGCCCTCGCCGGGCGGCACGCGCAACTGCGGCACCTGCGGCGGGGTGAAATTCGAACGGGATGCGACGCCGCCCGACTACGAGGCCATGAAAGCGTGCGTGTCCGGGATCGACGCGTGGGTGAACGCGGGGAAGCCCGTCCTGAAGGAGGGCTTCGTGAACGAACTGTTCGACACCGACGTGCGGGACGACGGCGACTTCTACTATGTGAAGGGGCGGTGGCAGTCCGGGAAATGAGAGCGCGTGAAGCAGGCGAGTGCCGGCGGCGGGCGGACCTCGCTCCGCAACGCCGCTCAAATGCGGGCGGCGTCGCTACGCTCGCCCCGACCGCTCGCCGTCGCACGCCGCAGGGCGACTGTCGCTCACGTTCTCAGAGCCTGAGCGGAAACCCCGCGGGTCAGGCTGCGTCGGCCCTGTGGTCGGTTGGTGCGAGGCTGATCGTCTGCGGGCCGACTCCGCCCGACCCGCAGGGTTTTCGCTCAGGCTCTGGAGGCCTCGATCCGACGAGTTGTGAGCCATTCCGGGGTGGCCGGTGTTTGAAGAGCCGGGCCCATTCGACGAGGCGACTCGATGAGCGGATCGAATCTGTTCGGCGAAGCGGTGGAGTCGAAACCTGCGGTCGCGCCCGTGAGGAAGCAGGGACCTGCGAAACTTCTTCGGGCGGCGAGGAATCAGGTGCTGCTCGCGCCGACAGATCTAGAGGGGCTGCTGCCGGAGGACCACATCGCACGGGGGATGTGGGAGCTTGTCGGAAAGCTGGATCTGAGCCGGTTTCTGGCGGCGATCGCATCGCGGGAGGCCGATTCCGGAAGACCCGCGATCGACCCGAGGATTCTGGCGACGCTGTGGCTGTATGCGACGAGCGAAGGCGTCGCCAGCGCCCGCCTCGTTCCGCCGCAAGAAGAGTCTCGAGGCGTGCCTCGAGGAGGCCCGCAGGCATGTGGAGGCGGTCTCGGCCGAGTCAGACGACGGAATGTCCGAGGTGCAGGCCGCCGCGAGAAAGCGCGCGGCCCGGGAGCGCCTCGACCGGATTCAGCGCGCGATCAAGGAACTCCCCAAGGCGCAGGAAGCCAGGAAATCCGCGGAGGCGAAGGAACAGGCCCGCGTCTCGACGACCGAGGACGCAAAGTCCATCTACAAGGAGCGCGCCGCAACGGCCGAGTCCATCAACGCGGACCTCAAGTGCTTCCGCGGCCTCGATCGCGTCCTCGTCCGAACTCTCCCGAAGGTCATGTGCGTCGTCTTCTGGACAACAATCGCTTACAACGCGCTCAAGTTGCTCGCGCAGGCATGAACTTCCCGCCGCAAACCGCAAGCCGCGGACCGGGAACCCTGAGAACGTGAGCAGAAGCCGACCGAGGACGCGCGGCGCGGGTCCGGGCGGCGCGCGTCACAAGCCCCGGCACGTCCCAAGGCCTCGTCGCGCGCCGGTCGGACCTGCGCCGCGCGCCGCAGGGAGGTTTCTGCTCACGTTCTCACTCCGGTTGCAGCAGACTCCCCCTCCATGCGAGAATCCGAACTTCGCACGATCGGAGGCCGATACGTGAAACACGCCTGGCTCGCCGCTCTCTTCCTCGCCGCCGCCGCCGTCGCCCTGGCCGACAAGGTGGTGCTGAACGACGGGCGGGAATACGAGGGATTGATCGTCGAGGAGAACGACAAGCAGGTGAAGATCAAGACCTCGAAGGCGACGATCACCTTCCCGCGCGAGCAGATCAAAAGCGTGGAGAAGGGTTCGAGCGCGGTGGCGGAGCGCGTCACGCGTCTGGAGGCGCTCGACCCCGAGAATCCCGCCGGGTATCTCGACGCGGCGGAGTGGTTCGCGGGAGCCGGAAGCGTCGCGGCCGACGTCGCGACGATGAAACGCGTCTGCAACATCGCCTCCCGCGAGCGCTCGCTCGCGTGCCGGGCGCAGACGATCCTCGGGGACTACCTCGTCGGTCAGGGAGAACGCCTCGGCGCCGCGCGCGCGTACCAGCGCGCCGCAGCCGCGGACCCGAAAAACGAAGAGGCCGCGAAGAAGGCGGCCGAGACGAAGGGCGAGTTCGAGGAGGTCGCCAAGCGCGACCTGAAGGATCTGCTCGAGACGGTGAAGCTGGTGATCGACGCGAGGTATGCGGAGGCGATTCCGCGCCTCCGGAAGTCGAGGGGACTCTTCTTCGCAGACCAGGCGCCGCCGATCCTCCACAAGTCCCTCAAGGACCTGGCCGACGATCTCCAGCTCCGCGTGGCGTGCAAGCCGTGCGCCGGCAAGGGCCAGGTGATCTGCCCGTTCTGCGGCGGGAAGGGCTTCACGACCTGCTCCAACTGCGACGGAAAAGGGGTGAAGCGAGGCTTCGTGGCCGGCAAGGGAGAGGAGCGCTTCTCCGAAAAGGCCTGCCGCTCCTGCATCGGCATGGGGAGCATCCTCTGCACGACGTGCAAGGCCGAGCGCTCGGTGACGATCACGTTCGTGGGCGCCTACATCGGCCAGGCGGCGTCGGTCCAGGTCGAGACGACGTCCGGCAAGGAGCGGGAACAGCTCAAGATCAAGATGAGCCTGACGACCTACGTGATGAACGACGGGGGCCAGAAGGTCACCAGCGTCATCGCCCAGCCGGTCGTGAAAGGCGGCATGAAAGCCTGCGCGACCTGCAAGGGAATCCCGTTCGCGCCGCCGGAGACCCCGCCCGACATCAACGCGCTCAACGAGTACCGCAAGATGATCGACGACCGCATCACCGGCACGGTCCCGCTCAACCTCTCGGAGCGCACGGGCGAGTTCTGCGACGAGGATTTCCTCGACGACGGCTGCCTGCGGTTCCGAAACGGCAAGTGGATCGAATAGAGGCCCCCATGAAACCCCTTCTCCCCCTGCTCCTCCTCCTCCTGCTCGCTTCCAAGGCGCCCGCGGACAAGGTCGTGCTGAACGACGGCCGCACTTACGAGGGCATCGTGCTGGAGGACTCCGACAAGGGAGTGAAAATCCGGACCGCGAAAGCGACACTCACGTTTCCGAAGAACCAGGTGAAGAGCGTGGAGCGCGGCGCGAACACGCTCGGGCTGCGCGAGCAGAAGCTGGAAGCGCTGTCGCCGGAGAATCCGAAAGGCTACCTGGAAGCCGCCGAGTGGCTGGCGGGCGAAGGCAAGGAGTCCATGGATCTCCCGACCCTCCGCCGTCTCTGCGCCATTGCCGCCTCCCTGGATCGCCCGCTCGCCTGCCCCGCGAACCTCCTGCTCGGCAAGGCGCTTCTCGAGGCGGGCCAGCGCGCCGAGGCGGCGCGGGCGTTCATGCGGGCGGCGAACTCGGACGCGGGGAACACGGAGGCGGCGAGGCGGTGGGCGGAGCTGCGCAAGGAACTGGCCGACACCGCGCGCAAGGAAATGGGCGAAGTCGTCGCCGCGATCGACGAGGTCATCGCCGGCAGGTTTCCCGAGGCGCTTCCGAAACTCCGCCGCGCGCGGATCCTGTTCGGGGCCGAGAAGGCCAGGGAGCACCTCGGCACGACGCTCGGCGAGCTCGCCGACGACGTCCAGCGGCGCGTGCCGTGCAAGCCGTGCGCGGGGAAGGCGACGATCGAGTGTCACGCGTGCAAGGGGAAGAGCGTGATCCGCTGCAGCGTGTGCGACGGGTCGGGAAAGAAGACGGGGTTCACGGCGGGAGACGGCGCGGCGGGGAGTTTCTCGAAGAGCGTGTGCCGTTCCTGTTTCGGGCTCGGAAACGTGCTGTGCACGTACTGCAAGGCGGAGCGCACGGTCAACATCGGGTTCCAGGGGGCGCCGACGGCGCAGATCCCGATGGTGGCGGGGCGCGAGCGGGAGCAGATGAAGTCCGAGATCGACCTGATCAACTACACGAGGCACATCGGCGGAAACGGCGTGGTTTCGATCGTGGCTGAAGCGCCGACGAAAGGCGGAACGCGGGCCTGTCCCACCTGCCGGGGCATCAAGTTCGACCCGCCGACGACTCCTCCGCCCGCGGACCGGCTGCTCGCCTACCGCTCCGCGCTGGACGACCTGATCTCGGGCCGGGCCCCCTTCGAACCGGGAAATCCGGAAGAGCTGTTCGACGCTTCCGTGCTGGAAGACGGGGCGCTGCGTTACAAGGCTGGAAAGTGGATCGAGTGATCCCTGCGAAATGAGGAGACCATGAAGAGACTTCCTGCCATCGCTCTCTGTCTCGCGCTCGCCGCCGTCGCCCTCGCCGACAAGCTCGTGCTGAAGGACGGGCGGACGTACGAGGGAACGATCGTCGAGGAATCGGACGAGAAGGTGACGATCCGCACGGCGAAAGCGACGCTGACGTTTCCGCGCAAGGACGTGGAGTCGATCGAAAAGGGATCGAACCCGGTCGAGGAGCGGGAGAAGCGGCTCACGGCGCTCGATCCGGACAGCCCGGGCGGATACCTCGAGGCGGCGGAGTGGCTCGTGACGCAGAAGGAGCTGGCCGACGAGGCGACGGTCTCGAAGCTCTGCAACATCGCCTCGTACCTCGACCCGGCGCTCGCGGGACAGGCGCAGGTGACGCTCGGGCGCTTCCTGCTCGCGAAGGGCAAGCGGCCGGAGGCCGCCGCGGCGTTCCAGCGCGCGATCTCGGGCGACCCGGCGAACAAGGACGCGCACGCCGCGCTCAAGGACCTGAAAGGCGAGGCGAGCGAAGCGGCGAAGAAACAGATGAGGCAGCTCGACAAGGCGCTCGAGCTGGTCCGGATGCAGAAATACAAGGAAGCGGTGGCCGCGCTGCGGAAGTGCACGAAGCTGGCGTTCGCGGACAAGGCGCCGCAGTTCCTGAACATGACGATCGAGGAGTTCGCGAACGATCTGCAGAGCCGGCTCCCCTGCGAAACGTGCAAAGGGAAGATGAAGGACAAGTGCACGCCCTGCAAGGGCACGGGCCTGATCGAGTGCACGTCCTGCGGAGGCACGGGCAAGCGCAAGGGCCTGCCGAAGAACGCGACTTTCGCCCAGGAAACCTGCAAGAGCTGCTGGCGCGCCGGGGCGCTTCTCTGCCAGAGCTGCGGAGCGAAACGGGACGTCACGATCAACTTCAACAAGGAGAAGGACGGCACGCAGAAGAAGAAGATCACGCTGGAGGCGGGCGTCGAGAAGGTGGCGTGGGCGACGGCCGTGCGGCTGGCGACCTGGAAACGGGAGTCGGACGGGGCGCTGGTGACGGCGCTCGAGTACGACACCGTGCGCGGCGGCATCCGGACGTGTCCCGAATGCAAGGGGATCCCCTACAGCCCTCCGACGACGGCGATCAACATGGAGGGAATCGCGGTGTACCGGGAGGAGATCGAGAAGCGCGTGAGCGGCTCGATCGACACCGACGAGGCGGGGGCGACGTCCAATCCGTTCGACGAGTCCGCCATCGAGGACAAGAAATTCCGGTACGAGGGAGGGAACTGGAAGGAGTAGCGGGCGCTATAGTTCGAAAGACTGCCCCAGCACCGGCACTTCCACCTTCCCGAACCCCGCGGCGCGCATCCCGGCGGCCATCGCGAGGGCGGACTCTTCCTCGCCGTGGACGCAGAAGGCCGCCTCGGCTTTCTTCTGGGAGGCGGCATAGGCCAGGAGGCCTTCGCGGCCGGCGTGCTGGGACATGCCGTCGAGCCGGCGGACTTCGGCTTTGACGGGGAATTCGACGCCGAAGATGCGGGCGACGGGCGCGCCGTCGGCGAGGCGTCGTCCGAGGGTGTGCTGGGCGCAGTAGCCGACGATGAGGACGGTGTTGGCGGGATCCGAGACGCCGTGGCGCAGGTGGTGGAGGACGCGGCCTCCTTCGCACATTCCGGACGCGGCGATGACGAGGAAGGGACCTTTACGGTTGTTGAGGGTGCGCGACTCGTCGCTCGAGCGGAGGTAGGTGAGGTCACGGAAGTCGAACGGGTCGCCGGGGATGCCGTCGCGGAGGTAGCCCAGCGTGGCGGCGTCGAAGCACTCGGGGTGGAGCCGGTAGACGGCGGTCACGTCGAGCGACAGCGGCGAATCGACGTAGATCGGGAATTTCGGGATGGCTTTCTCGGCCCAGAGTTCGTGGAGCAGGTAGGTGAGCGACTGGGCGCGGCCGAGGGCGAACGCCGGGACGATGACCTTCCCCCCGCGGCCGGCGGCCCGCCGGACGATTCCGGCGAGCTCCTCCTTCGCCTCCTTCACGTCCCCGCCGTGGTCGCGGTTTCCGTACGTGCTCTCGGTGAGGAAGACGTCGCCCTGGGGGACGACTTCCGGATCGTGCAGGATCGGAAATCCGAGACGCCCGAGGTCGCCGGTGAACACCAGCTTCCGCTCGCGGCCGTTTTCCTGCGCGAGGAGCGTCGTGATCGCGGAGCCGAGGATGTGACCGGCGTCCGCGAACCGCACGCGCACGTTGGGCAGAATCGACATCTCACGCCGGTACGGGATCGACACCATGCGCGCCACCGCCTCGCGCGCGTCCTCCGGCGTGTAAAGCGGCAGCACCGGCGGATCGCTCGGCCGCTTGTTCCGGTTCATGTGGTCCGCGTCCATCACCTGGATGTTCGCGCTGTCCATGAGCATCGCCTCCGCGACGTCGCGCGTCGCGGACGTGCAGAAGATGTTGCCGTCGAAGCCCTGTTTCACGAGAAGCGGCAGCACTCCGGCGTGGTCGATGTGCGCGTGGGAAAGGACGACGGCGTCCACCGACTTCGCGTCGAACCCGAGCTCGCGGTTCCGCCGCTCCGATTCCCGCCGCGGCCCCTGAACGAGACCGCAGTCGAGCAGGACACGGAGGCCCGCCGCCTGCACCAGATGCCGCGATCCCGTCACCGAGCGGGCCGCGCCGTGAAACGTGATCCTCATCACTCCCCCGATTCGCGCGACTCCTCCCGCGACCAGGTCACTCTCGCCCCCTGTCCGTCGAGGCGCAAGACAAAATCCCCGGTGCGCGTGCCGTCGGGAAAGACGAGGGACAAGTGAAGCGGCGCGAGCCAGTGGAGCCAGCCGCCGTCCGGATCCGCGGCCGCCTTCTCGAACGGGGGGCGGACCTCCTCGAACGCCTCGGTCGGTTCGAACTCCGCGGCCGTCCCCGCAGGGTCGGGCCGGTCGGCCCGGAGCCGCCCGAGCAGGACCTCCGACCGGTAGAGGAACGCGAAGATCGGCATCGCTACTTGTCCGACATGTTCAACCGGTTCTTCCCTCCGTACTTCGCCCGGTACTGCGCCGCGTCCGCCCGCGCGATCAGGCTCTCCGCGCTGTCCCCGCTTCTCAGCTCCGCCAGCCCCAACGACGCCGTCAGCTTCACCTTCGTCCCCCCCGAATCCACCTCCGCCTGGCGGATCGAGTCCAGGATCTTCTCGGCGACAGCCCTTCCCTCCGCCAGCGTCGCGCCCGGGAAAATCACCGCGAATTCCTCGCCCCCGTAGCGCGCCGCCAGGTCCCCGGCGCGCACGCTTCGCTTGATCGCCCCCCCTACCTCGCGCAGCACGAGGTCCCCGACCGGATGCCCGTACGTGTCGTTCACCTTCTTGAAGTCGTCCAGGTCCGCGATCAGCAGCGACAACGGCTTCCGCCCCTTCTGCGCGCGCGTCAGCGCTTCCTCCAGCTTGTAGAAGAAATGCTGCCGGACGAAGAGGCGCGTGAGGGAGTCCACGGTGGCGCGCTCGTAGAGGGTGGCGTTCTGAAGCGCCACGCCGACGGCGCGGGCGAGGACGGCGAGGAGTTCCACGTCGCGCTCGTTGAACGGCGCGCCGCCGATTTTGTCCGCCACGTTGATCGCGCCCACGATGTCGGCGCCTTCGCTGACCGACGCGAAGATCGGCACGATCGCGAAGGAGTTGGTCCGGTACCGTTTCGTTTTCACGAATCCCTCGGGGGGTTTCCCGGTGGCCGGATCCGGCGAGAGGATCGGCTTGCCCGAGGCCAGCACCCGCCCGCACCATCCCTCGCCGACCGTCACGGCGTACTCGACGGGCTCCCCGCGCCTCACCGCCTGCCGGACGACCCGCGCGGTCTTCGCCCCCGCTTCCATCTCGACGATCGACACGTGCGATGCCTTGAAGATGCTCCGCGCGAAACCGATCGCCTCTCCCAGGATCGGATCGCGCTCCAGGTAACTCGAGAGCCACATCGTCGCCTTCTCGATGGACATGAGCAGGCGCCCGTACTCCTCCATCTGCTTTGCATTCCGCCGGTTTTCGGCGGCGACGCTCGCGATCAGCGAGACCGCCGTCACGAGCTCGACGTCGCGGTCGCCCAGCGGGCCGGGGCCGGAGCCTTCGAGGAGAAGCGCCCCCAGGACGCGGGAGCGGGCCACGAGCGGCACGAGCAGGGCCGAGCGCGAGGCGGCGGCGTTCTGGAGCTCCGGCAACCCGGCGTAGTGCTCCTCCCACGCGGCCTTCGCCGTCGCGTCCGGCCGCGCCCTCTCCGCGGCGCGCTCCAGGCGGCCGCCTTCCTCCTCCACGAGCCACGCCGCGCCGCGGGCCGCCGAGGTCTCCTCGAGCATGACGCCCAGCGCCGTCCCCAGCGATTCCCGAAGATCCCCGCTTCCCGTAATCACCGCCGCCACCCGGTACAGCGCGCCCAGGTGCGCGACGCTCCGGCGTTCGTAGGCGTGGGTGTCTTCGTTTCTGAACTGAAATCGCGCCTTGCCGATCTGGAGGACGTCTCCATGGCACAGGGCGCGCTCGGTGGCGGGCGCCTCGTTCAGGAGAAAGCCGGCGGAGGCGCGGGCGACGAACCGCTGCCCGTCGGAGCGGATTTCGAGGGCGCCCTCGGGCTGTCCGGGAACGGGGATGGCGTCGTTCGGGCCGCCGCCCAGCGACGTGACGGGGCCGAGGCGGTGGAGCCCGCCGGGGGGGGAGCCGTCAAGGGAAAGGAGGTGGGGCATGTGGTGATGATGGTAAAGGCAATTCTGAATTTTGAATTTTGAATTTTGAATTAGAAGGGCTTCAGATCGCGGGGCTCACCGGGCCGAGGCGGCGGCGCTCGGCCAGCTTCACGGCCTGCTGCACCATCTCGACGGCGATGTCGCGGTCGGTCGCCTCTTCGAGCCCCTGGAATCCCGGCGACGCGTTGACCTCCAGGACGAGCGGCCCGCGGTTGGACTCGAGGATGTCGACGCCCGCGACGTGCAGCCCGACGAGCGAGGCGGCGCGCACCGCGAGATCTTTCATCTCCTGCGACAGCTCGATGCGCAGACCGACGCCGCCGCGGTGGATGTTCGAGCGGAAATCGCCCTCCTTCGCGACGCGGCGCATCGCGGCGACGACCTCCCCGCCGATCACCAGCGCCCGGACGTCCTTGCCCCGCGCCTCGGCGATGAACTTCTGCACCATGATGTCCTCGCCGAGCGACCAGACGGTGTCCATCATCGATTCGGCGGCCTCGTTGGACTCCGCGAGAATCACGCCCGCGCCCTGGGTCCCGCGGAGCAGCTTGAGAATGACGGGCGGGCCGCCGAGGTCGCCGACGGTGTCCATGAGGTGGCTGGGGAAGCGCATCATGACGGTCGGGGGCACGGGAATCCCGTTTTCCGTGAGGAGCTGGAGGCACTCCCACTTGTTCTTGGCGATCGAGATGGCCGCCGAGGGGTTGAGGACGGGGACGCCCATCATTTCGAAATGGCGGGCGACGGCGAGTCCGTACTCGACGGCGTAGGTGCCGATGCGCGGGATGATCGCGTCCACTCCCGCGACCTCCTCGCCCGCGATTTTCACGCGCGCCCGCCCGTTTTCCAGGTAGAGGACGCACCGGAGCGGATCGACGCACAGGCACGCGTGCCCCTCCAGCCGCGCCGCTTCGCGCAGCCGCCGCGTCGAATAGATCGTCGGTTTCCGGGACAGCACGAGCAGTTTCATCGCGAGCTCCCCGGGGCGAAATCCCGGTAGTCGATTTCCGCGAAGCAATTGTGCCTCGATTCGAGGCCCGACAGGTAGTCCTCCTCGACGCGCCCTTCACGAAGCCGCGATTCGAGACGGAGGAAGGCCTCGACGTGGGTCTTGAAGCGCTTATGCGCGTAGGGCACGGCGGTGCCGGCGTTCATGATGAAGGCCCAGTCGGAGGACTGGGCGAGGAGGACCTCGCGGGCGCACTGGTTAAGGGCGCGGCGGACGGGGCCCTGCGCGTCGGGGTGCGCGGCGGCGAGCGCGACCATGCGGTCTTCGACGGCGTGCTGGTGCCGGTAGATCCAGTCGTTGGAGGGATTCAGCCAGACTTCGGCGTAGCCCTTGTTGCCCCACGTGGAGAAGGCGGGGGTCGAGCGCTGCACGGGTCCGCCCTGCGCGAGGATCTCGCGCGGCGTCGTGAACCTGACTTCGTCCTGCGCGGCGGACTGCCGGAGAAGCGCCAGCAGGAATTGCGGCCCCTCGAACCACCAGTGCCCGAACAGTTCGGCGTCGTAGGGCGAGAGGACGGTCGGCGCGCGGCCCAGGACGCCGCGCAGGTGGCGGAGCTGCTGCTGGCGGTTGAACAGGAAATTCCCGGCGTGCTCGCGCGCGCGTCCGGCGGCGCGCTCCGGCTCGTACGGCGCCTTCATGTGAAGGTCGACTTTCCCCGTGATCCGGTGGTACTTGATGCCCAAGTGCCGCCGCTGGCCGTCCGCGTGCAGGTACGGCTTCACCCAGGCGTACTCGCCGTCGTACCCGAGATCCCGGTAGAACTCCCGATAGCACGCGTCCCCCGGGTAGCCCTCGCTCGCGCTCCACACCTGCCGACCCGACTCGATGTCCCGGCCGAACGCGAAGACCCCGGAGGCCGTCCGCACCGGCGCGTACACCGTGCATCGAGGCCGCGGCGCCCCGTAGGCCAGCCCGTGCGTCTCGACGAAGAAATGCGTGATCCCCTCTTCCGCCAGAATCGCCTCTTGTCCCGGCCGGTACCCGCACTCGGGCAGCCAGATGCCGTCGGGCCGCCGGCCGAAATGCCGCTCGTAGTTGCGGGCGGCGACGCGCACCTGGGCGCGGACGCCCTCCACGCGGCCGATGAGCGGAAAGAACCCGTGCGTCGCGCCGCAGGTCAGGACCTGGAGCCGGCCCGCGTCCTGGAGCCGCCGGAACCCGCGGAGGATGTTGCGGCCGTACTCGTCCTCGAACGTCGCGCGCGCGCGGCGGAAGGACTCGAGGTACATCCGCGCCGAGCCGTTGACAGCCGGGTCGCGCTCGGTGCGCCGGACCTCGCGGGCGGCCAGGTCGAGCAGCCGGTCGAGGCGCCTGAGGTAGCGGGACTGGAGAAGCGGATCCGCGAGCATCTCGCACAGGGGCGGCGAGAGGGCGATCGAGAATCGCGCGGGCACCTGCTCGCGCTCGAGGTCCTCTGCCATCTCGAGAATCGGGAGGTAGGTCTCGGTGATGGCCTCGTAGAGCCAGTCCTCCTCGAGGAACTCCTCGTGCTCGGGATGGCGCACGAACGGCAAGTGCGCGTGGAGGAGCAGGAGGACGTTTCCCTGATGCATGGGAGGTGGTTCGCTGAAACGGGAGGATGCGTAGGGGGGCGGAACCTTAGCAGGCCCGCGCCCGCAAAGCAATTCCAGTATACTGCGCCGATGCTTCCCCACACCGCCGCCGGAATGCTTCGACTCGCTTCACTCGCCGCCCTGGCCTCCTTCGCCGTTTCAGGCTGCGGCCCTCCCCCGCCCCGCCAGCCCGACCCGTACGAGGAAGAATGGAACGCGGCGGGCAGCACCGGAGAAAAGCTGAACGTCCGCACCGAGGTCACGATCTACGAAATCGACGAGCGCGACGCGGAAGGCTGGAGTTTCTTCTGGGGTGCGTCGGTCCCGGTCGCGGGCGGACGCCTCTCGTTCAACGGCCTGCGGGTCGCAACCGGCGGCGCCGCCTTCTACGCCCGCATCGATGCATGGCAGCGCCGGTCCACCGTGCGCCGCAAGACGGCGCCCTTCATCGTCTCGGCCCCAGGCTATCCCGGGATGATCGACGTCGGCGAAGTGCGTCCCGAGCCGGTGACAATCTGGATTTACGACTCGGGGGAGGTCGTGGGCACCTACGAGTGGACGAAGGCGGGGTGCTCGCTGGAGGTGACCCCCTTCATAGAGGAAGGGGGCCGGATCCGTGTCCGGGTGCATCCGGTGGTGGCGCACCGCGAGGGCGGCGGCCGGACCCGGATCGGGGAACTCGAGACCGAGGTGGTGGTGCCGGAGGGGGACGCGGTGATCATCGGGGGAAGCGAAGAGGCGCGGAATTCGGTGGGGTCGACGTTTTTCTCGCGGGTCGAGTCATCCCGGCGGTACCGGATGGTTTTTGTACTCAAGTCGAAGCGTTGGTAAGAGGGCGTGAAGCAGGCGAGCGACGGCGGCGGTAGGACCTCGCATCGACTCGTCCTCAAGGTTTTTTGATTTCGCAGGAAGATGTTTGGCGTTTGTTAGCATGACCTCGCTTGGTTACCCGGAGGTATCAGTGGAACGCCGAGGAAACATGACTCGGCGGCTGAGGGAACCGCGGTTCCAAGATATGGCCATAACTTGTTATTCTACAATTGTTTGCATTCAAGACAATTTCCGTCACCATCGCTCATTCGGCACCCCTCTTGCAACCTTGCCGCCTGCCTGTAACTGCACCTACTCAAGGAGGGACCTCCGAAATGCGCCTCGCTTTCCCCTTCAGTCTGGCCCTGGCCTGCCTGATCGCGACCGATGCCTGCGCCCATGTCGGCTACAAGATCCAGATGACGTCCCAGTTCAAGGAAACCAAGAAGGGCAGCTCGACGTTCCGCAACATCTTCGTCACCGGCCACGCCCACTACCCCGACGGAACCGTCCTCAAGGTCGGCGTCCGCTCGGAAAAGGTCGGCGGCTCCTACATCCTCTGGGCCAACGCAGTCGTCCGCAAAGAAGAGTTCGCCGCTGAGCTGGGCCCCTGGAACCAGTCCTTCCCCCCCGGCAAATACATCGCCGAAGCCTGGTTCGAGTTCGACAAGCAGCCCGAGGCCGTCCGCAGCGCACTCAAGGAGCAGGACGAGTTCCGCGAATGCCTCAAGGACGACCCCGCTTACCAGGAACGCTACAAAAAGGAAAACCCGGAGCGGTACGAGAAACTCATGAAGCAGATCGCTTCCTCCGGCAAGTGCGCTTCCAATAAGCAGTTCGGCGCCTGCGAACTCATGATCGGCACGCCGGACGACGCCGCCCAGGAGACCGAGAACGAGAAGGCCTTCATCCGGGATCACGTCGACGCGACGAAGGAGCTGCTGGGCGAGCTGATCCGGACCGAGGCGAAGCACAAGGATCCGAACCGGAACGCCGCGATCAACCAGGACGCCTACGCGGGCTGGGTCGGCGAGTGGCAGGACGTCGTTTCGAAGAGCGACCTCGAGATCAGCGAGCGGCGCAAGGCCGTCATCGTGAACGAGTTCTCGGACGTTTACGCCTGCATCAGCAACGCGCTCATCTCGCTGTTCGAACTGGAACAGAACGTCCAGTCCTTCCTTTACGGGGACGCCGTGGCGAAGCAGAAGGAACTCGACGAGCTGCTGAAGAAGGGTGACGGGGCTTCGAAGGACGAGAAACGTCACCGTGACTCCCTGAAGCGCGAGATGGCGGCGCTGGTCAAGGCGCGGGCGGAGATGGAGAAGAGAACGGTGGAGGCGCTTGCGGACGCGATGCACGGGAAGCAGGGGCTCGACCCCTCCCCGGAGCTGCACGAGAGCTTCATCGCCGAACAGAAAGAGAAGAACGGATTCAGCTGGGAGGACTAGAGATTTCCCTGACGTAGGCCCTTTTGGAGGGAGATGCGGCGGCAAACAGGGAATGAGGGGAACGACTTCCGCACGTGACGTGACGCAGGACTCAGCTTGGTGGAGGAATAGATGATCAAGAACACGATGGACAAAAACCGGGGCTTCGTGCTGCTGGTCGCCCTGGGAGTCCTCGGCGTTCTGGGACTGCTCGCCGCGACGTTCGCGACGCTGTCGCGCGTGGAGAGGGCGGTTTCAAACAGCTACGTGGACAAGGTCCGCGCGAAGATGCTGGCGCAGTCCGGCATCGAGCGCGCGATCGCGTCCATCCGCGGCAGGGCCATGATCCAGGCGTGGGACGACACGCGAAACGACTGGTACTACCGCGAGATGCTCAAC
>JACPRD010000204.1 GCA_016190145.1 Planctomycetota bacterium
CCGCCCACACCTCGCCCTTGTGCAGCGCCACGATGTGCTTCACGATCGCCAGCCCCAGCCCCGTCCCCCCCGCCTCCCGCGATCGCGACTTGTCCACCCGGTAGAATCGCTCGAAAAACCGCTTCAGGTCTTTCTCAGGTATCCCGATCCCCGTGTCCTTCACCGTCACGCGAACCCCGTCGCGCTCCCCGTCCGCGCGCACCTCGATCGAGCCGCCGTGGGGCGTGTAGCGCACCGCGTTCTCGACCAGGTTCGAAAACGCGCGCTCCAGCAGCCCCGCATCCGCCATCAGCCGCGGCAGCCCCGCGGGCGCGTCCACCGCCAGCGAAAGCCCCTTCACACCCGCCGCCCCCGCGTTCGCCTCGACCACCTTCGCCAGCACCTGCGCGACGTCGCAGGCCCGCGGGGTGAATTCCGGACGGCTCTCGAGTTTTCCGAGGTCGAGGAGGTCGTTCACGAGCGCGGTGAGCGTGAGAAGCTGGCGTTCCATGGACGTCAGGAATTCCCGGGCCTGCTCCGGGCGCTCGAGTCCGCCGTCGAGGAGCGTTTCGACGGTGCCGGCGATGACGGCCAGGGGGGTGCGGAGTTCGTGGGAAGCGGCGGCGACGAAGTCGCGGCGCATTTCGGCGAAGCGGGCGGTTTCGGTGACGTCGCGGAGGACGACGACGGCGCCGCCCTGCGGACGGATGGGCTGGGCGTGGACTTCGATGACGCGCAGGGGCGGGCCCGGGAGTTCCGCGCGCGACATGGCTTCGGCGCCTCCGGCCGCGCGGGCCGCGGCTTCTGCGATCGCCTCGGATCTCACGATGACGCCGATGGGCTGCCCGAGGGCGGCCGCCGGGTCGAGTCCCAGCAGGCGCGCCGCCGCCTGGTTCAGGACGCGCAGCCGCACGCCGGCGTCCACCGCCATCACGGGCTCGGACATCGACGCCAGGATCGCGCCCGCCTCCTCGCGCTCCGTGCTCCGGTCGCGCCGCAGGTCGCGGTTCTCCTCGAGCAGCCGCTCCGTCCGGCGCGCGAGGTCGCCCAGGACGCCGGCCTGCCCGCGAGGAAAGACGGCCTTGGGTTCGTTCAGGGCCAGGCGCAGCGCGGCGGCGGACGTCCAGACGGGCAGGAGCACGAAGGCCGCGAAAAGCGTCGCGGCCGCCCACACGAAAAGTGCGGACCAGCCGAGGAGGGCGCGCGTCTCGCGAAGCGGCGCGTCCGCTTCCGCAGCCGCCTGCGCGACCCTGACGATCCGCGGTCCCGCTCCCGTCCGCGCCTGGCAGGCGGCGTAGCGCGTGTCGAGTCCGGTGCGGGCGTCCAGGCGGCGGTGGTACCCGGCGCCCGACAGCGCCGCCGCGGCGACTTCCGGGCGGTCCACGCCCGGCGCGTAGTCCCCCGTGTCGGCGAGCATCTCGCCCTCCGGCGTGAAGACGGTCAGGCGCAGGCCCGTCGCCCGCGCGAGGAGATCCGCCTTCGCCCGCATCCCCGCGTTCCCCGCCGGGCCCGGCGGCCCGTCCAGCGCCTCCGCCGTCTCCCGCGCGCGCCGCTCGAGTCCGCCCCGCACGAAGGCCTCGTGCCCCTCCGAAATCTTCCACGCCCCCAGCGCGGCCGTCCCGGACACGACCGCGGCGGAGAAAACCGCGAGGGTCAGGAAGGCGCGCCTGAAGAGCGGGTCGCGGAGCATGGGTGGCCCGCGCGCGGGGGGCGCGCTACGCCCCGTCCTGGATGCGGTAGCCGACGCCGCGCACCGTTTCGATCGTCGCGCCCGCGCGGCCGAGCTTCCTTCGCAGAGACGTCACGTGCACGTCGATCGTCCGGTCGACGACGTGCGCGTCCTCGCCGATGGCCCCGTCGATCAGCCGGTCGCGCGAAAACACCTGGCCGGGACGCCGCATCAGGGCCTGGAGAAGCCGGAACTCCGTCGCCGTCAGCGACACCGCCCTTCCCTTCACCAGCACCTCGTGCCGCCCGGGGTCGAGCTGGATCTCCCCGACCGCCACCGCCCCGGCGTCGTCCTCCGCGGGCGCGGCGCGCCGCAGCAGCGCCTTCACGCGCGCCACGAGCTCGCGCGTCGAGAACGGCTTCGCGACGTAATCGTCCGCCCCCATCTCCAGCCCCACGACTCGGTCGGATTCCCCGCCCTTCGCCGTGAGCATGATGATCGGAATGCGCGCCGTCCGCGGTTCCGCCCTCAGGCGCCGGCACACCTCGAGCCCGTCGATCCCGGGCAGCATCAGGTCCAGCAGGATCAGATCCGGCAGGTCCCGCCGCGCCTGCTCGTACCCCGTGCCGCCGTCCGTCGCGGCGCGCACCTTCCAACCCTCCCGCTCGAGGTTGAACTTCACCAGCGAGACCAGGTCCGGTTCGTCGTCGATCAGCAGGATGGAGGCCGCCATGTCACTCCGCGGGCGCGCCCGGAGCCGCCCCCTCCCCATGGTGGTGCCTCACGTCCCTCGCCTCGACCATGTAAATCACCTCTTCCGCTATGTTCGTCGCATGGTCCCCGATCCGCTCCAGGTTCCGCGAGATCAGCACGATGCACAGCCCGCGGCGGATCGTCTTCTGGTCCGACTCCATCATCGCGAGCATCTCGTCGAAAATCCGCCGCTTGCACGCGTCCACCTTGTCGTCCATCTCCAGCACCTTGCGCGCCATGCTCGCGTCCTGCCGCACGAACCCGTCCAGCGCTTCCCGCAGCATCTCCTGGCAGATCTCCGCCATCAGCGGCAGGTCCACCAGCGGCACCAGCGGCGGCCCCCCCGCGATCAGGTGGTGCGTCGTCTCGATGATGTTGATCGCCTGGTCCGCAATCCGCTCGAGATCGCTCGAGATGCGGCTGGCCATGAACAGGAAGCGGAGGTCGGTGGCCATCGGCTGCCGCAGCGCGATCAGCTTGAGCGCACGGTCGTCGATCACGATCTGCAGGTCGTTCACCTCGCGCTCGAGCTTCTCCAGCTCCGCCCGGTCCGCCTCCGTCCGCGCGAACAGGTCCTTCGCCGAGAGGTGGATCATCCTCTCGACGGACCCCCCCATGCGGAGGAGCCTCTCCTTCAGCTGCGCCAGGTCTTCGTCGAAGTGCCGTTTCATTAGCCGTACCGCCCCGTGATGTACTCCTCGGTCCGCTTGTCCGTCGGCGCCGTGAAGATCGTCTGCGTCTCGCCGAATTCCACCAGCTCGCCGAGGAGCATGAAGCCGGTGAAGTCGCTGACCCGGGCGGCCTGCTGCATGTTGTGCGTCACGATCACGATCGTGTAGTCGCGCTTCAATTCTAGCATCAGCTCCTCGATGTTCTGCGTCGCCATGGGATCCAGGGCCGAGCAGGGCTCGTCCATGAGGAGGATATCGGGGGCCACGGCGAGCAGCCGGGAGATGCACAGCCGCTGCTGCTGCTCCGCCGAGAGGGAGAGGGCCGGCGCGGTCAGGCGGTCGCCGACGTCGTTCCAGAGCTGGGTGGCCTGAAGGGCTTTCTTGACGGCGGCGCGGAGGCCGTCGCCGCTCGCGAGGCCGTGGATCCGGGGGCCGTAGCCGACGTTTTCCTGGACGCTGAGGGGGAAGGGGTTGGGGCGCTGGAAGACCATGCCGACGCGCTTGCGGAGTTCGGTGAGGTCGTAGTGGTCGTAGATATTGCGCCCCTCGAACAGGACTTCTCCCTCGACGCGGCAGCCTTCGACGAGGTCGTTCATGCGGTTGAAGCAGCGGAGCATGGTCGACTTGCCGCAGCCCGACGGGCCGATGATGGCCGTGATGGACCGCGGCTGGATCTTCATCGAGACGCCTTTCAGCGCGTTGAAGTCGCCGTACCAGAGCCGGACGTTCCGGGCCTCGAGCATTACCCGAACCTCCCGACGATGTAGTCGTTCGTCCGGGAGTCGCGGGGGGAGGTGAAGATGTCGGCGGTGGGGCCCTCTTCGACGAGTTCGCCCATGAGGAAGAACGCCGTCCTGTCGCTCGCGCGGGCGGCCTGCTTGACGTTGTTGGTCACGAGCACGACCGTCAGCGACGACTTCAGGTCCTGCATCGCTTCCTCGATTTTCGCCGTGGAGATCGGGTCGAGCCCCGAGCACGGCTCGTCGAGCAGGAGGACCTGGGGCTCGAGGGCGAGCGTGCGCGCGAGGCAGAGGCGCTGCTGCTGCCCTCCGGAGAGCTTGAGCCCGGAGACGTTCAGGCGGTCCTTGACCTCCTCCCAGAGGACCGCGGCGCGCAGCGTGCGCTCGACGATCTCGTCGAGCTTTGCGCGGGACCGGACGCCGAGCAGTTTCGGGCCGAACACGACGTTTTCGTAGACCGACCGGGGAAGCGGGATAGGCACGGCGAAGACCATGCCGGCGCGGCGGCGGAGGTCGGCCACGTCGGTCTCGGTCGCGTACACGTCGCGCCCGTCGAGCGACAGGCCCCCCGTCACGCCGAGGCCGGGCGCCAGGTCCGACAGCCGGTTGATGCAGCGCAGGAACGTCGTCTTGCCGCTTCCCGCCGGCCCGATGATCGCCGTGATCTTGTTCCGCCGGATCGCGAGATCGACGCCCCGGAGCACCGCCGAGCCGCCGTAAGAGACTCCGAATCCCCTGGCCTCGATGATTGCGTTCACCGGTACCTCGCGAGAAACCGGTGCATGAGCGTGTAGGCCCCGACGTTGATCACGAGAATCGAGAGGACGAGGATCGCGGCCGTGCCGAACGCGTTCTTCTCGGAGAGGCCTTCGACGGCGAGCAGGTAGAAGTGGACGGCCAGCGTGCGGACCGAATCGCCGGGAGAGGTCGGTACGCTGTCCGGCAGGACCGTGCCCGCCGTGAAAATGACGGCCGCGGTCTCGGACATCGAGCGGCCCATCGCGAGCACGATTCCGGTAACGATGCCGGGGAGCGAGCCGGGGATCACGACGCGCAGCACCATCTGCCACCGCGTGGCGCCGAGCGCGTACGAGACTTCGCGGTACTGCGGCGGGACGGCGCGAAGGGCGACCTCGCTCGTGCGGATGATGGTCGGAAGGGACATGAGCGCCAGCGTCAGGGCGCCGGAGAGGATCGACCAGCGGAATCCGAGCGCGACGACGAAGAACACGTAGCCGAACAGGCCGAAGATGATGGACGGAATGCCCGCGAGGCAGTCGGCGCCGAAACGGATGACGCGCGTGACCCAGTTCTCGCGCGTGTACTCCACGAGGAAGATCGACGTCCCCACGCCGAGCGGCGTGGCGATGAGGACGGCGCCGAGGATGACCCAGAGAGTCCCCACGATCACCGGAAAGATCCCCCCCTCGCGTCCGGCGCCCTCCGGCGCGGAAAACAGGAACCCCGGAGTGATCGCCGGAAGCCCCTTCACAAGAACCCACCCGATGATGACGCACAGCGTTCCGACCGTGCCCAGCGTCACGGCCCAGAGAAACGTCAGGACGGAATAGTGGACGACCTTCGGGGGAATCCTCAATCGCGCTTCCCCACCCGCGCGATGGCGTTGGCGAGGGTGTTCAGGCACATGATGATGACGAAGAGGACGACGCCGGTGGCGAAGAGGGCTTCGCGGTGTTCGCCGTCGGCGTAGGACATTTCGAGGGCGATGTTGGACGTGAGGGTCCGGACGGCGTCGAGGGGGGACCGGGGGATCTGGACGGAGTTGCCGGTGACCATGATGACGGCCATGGTTTCGCCGATGGCGCGTCCCATGCCGAGGATGACGGCGGCGACGATGCCCGCGCGGGCGGCGGGAAGGGTCACGCGCCAGGTGGTCTGCCATCCGGTCGCGCCGAGGGCGAAGGACCCCTCGCGGTAGCTTCGGGGGACGGCGCGGAGGGCGTCGACGGAGATTGCGATCACGGTCGGGAGGATCATGATGCCGAGGATGATCGAGCCCGCGAGCACGGACGCGCCGCGGCCGCCGATGTGCTCGCGGATGAACGGCAGGAGGACGAGCATTCCCATGAATCCGAAGACCACGCTCGGAATGCCGGCGAGCAGTTCGATCGCGGGCTTGAAGAAGGTCACGACGCGACGGGGCGCGAATTCCGACAGGAAAATCGCGGATCCCAGCCCGACCGGCACGCCGATGACGAGCGCCCCGCCGGTCACGGCGGCGCTTCCGACGATCATCGCGAACACGCCGAAACGGGCGGGCTCCGCGTTCGGCTGCCACTCGGTCCCGAACAGAAACGAGCCGAGGCCGTGGCGGAAGATGACGGGCAGCCCTTCCTTCATGATGAACGTGGTGATCACGGCGAGGGCGCCGACGGCGGACATCGCCAGGCCCAGGAGGATCAGACGGATGGCCGTTTCCTGCTTCATTTCAGCGGAATCAGCCCCGCATCCGCGATCAGTTTCTGGCCCTCGGGGCTGAGCGCGAATTCGATGAACGATTTCGCGAGGGGCGTCGGTTCGCCCCTGGTGAGGAAGAAGTCGGTCGCCGAGATCGGGAATTTCCCGTCGCGGACGTTCTGGATCGTGGCCTCGACCCCGTCCACGGCGAGTGCGTGCACCGAGGCGTCGACCATCACGAACGACACGTAACCGATCGCGTGGGGATCCGTGGCCACCGCCAGCTGGCAGGCGCCGTTCGAGTTCTGGAACTGCGCCGATTTCGTCAGCCTGCCCTTGATCCCGAGAATCCTGTCGAACGCGCTCCTCGTCCCGCTGCTCTCCTCGCGGGCGATCACGGAAATCGCATGGTCCGCGCCGCCGACGTCAGCCCAGTTGGAGAACGTCCCGTCGAAAATCTTCATCACCTGGTCCTTCGTGAGACCCTTCACCGGATTCCCGGGATGCACCACCACCGCGATTCCGTCCCTGGAGATGGCCGTGGACTTGAGCGAAGCGGCCGTCGCGGGGAGTTCGACGACGTCGGCCATGCCGATGTCGCAGGATCCCTCGTTCGTGCTCTTGATGCCGACGATCGAGCCGATCGAGTGGATGTCGATCTTTACGTTCGGGTTCTTCGCCTGGAACCCCTTCGCGAGCTTGTCCGCCACCGGTGCGAAGGCGGTGGAACCCGCGAGGGTCAGCTTGTTGGATTGCGACCCTCTGGACCCGCAGCCCGCCGCCAGAAGCCCCGCCGCCAGGAAACCCGCCGCCAGAACCGCCAGAAACCTGCGCATCACGATTCCCCTCAAACCAGGTTCGTGAGGCGGAGATTAGGGACGCACGGTTAAGAACGTGTTAAGGACACGCTAAAAATCCGAAATCCGACCTATCGCGGCTGCACGGTTCCAGGCCCGAAACTGCCGCCTCCCCCGTCCCCCGTCTGCACCATCCGAGGCGGACCCCAGTACTGCTTCATGTACTCGTCGTACTTCACCTGCTGCTCCGCGGTCAGGACCTGCTTCACCTGCACGTCCGTCTCCTTCCGAAGTTCCTGCACCTTCTGCCAGGGGTTCTCCCCTTCCTTGCGCGTACTCCAGATCTCCATCTGCTGCGCCGAAGCCGCCGTCAGCAGCTGCGCGACATGGTCCTTCTGCTGCGCCGACAGCTGCAGGCGCTCTGTCAGGTCCGCCACCGCGCGATCCGTGCGCGCCTTCGCCCAGTCCGCAGCGCGCTTCTTCTCCGCCTCCTGCCGCTCCTTCTCCTTCGCCGCCAGCACGTCCTCCACGACCTTGCGCATCGCCTCCTCCTCGGGCGGCGCGGATTCCCTTGCGCCATCCGGCGGCTGGCCGTCCGCCGGGGGAGCCGAAGCGCGTTCGTTCACGGTATCCATCTCGTCGCGGAGCCGACGGACCTCCCGGATGGCGTCCCCGAGCGTCTCGAGACGCGCGACGCTCGCCGGCGCGTCCGTGCCGCCCTCCGCGTCCTTCCGGGACGGATCCGGCGCCGCGGCCGGCGGTACCGCCACGGTTTTTTCAAGCCCCGCCAGCCGCGCCTCGAGCTTCTCGAGCTGGTCGTTGGCCTGGCGGAGCTGAACGGAAGAGAACACGACGCCGGCCGAGGCGGCGACGGCGACGAGAAGAGACAGGGCGGTCAGGGCCTTGCTCATGGGTTCACCCGGAGGATGAGAGTCGCCCCTCATGATACACCGGATTCGCTTCGCGGCGGGGGCCCGAACCGGACCTCCGTCCCGGGCCCCGCGAGCACGGAGGCGACGGACGCTTCGATTCCAGAGACGACGAGCACGGCGAGATCGGCCGGCATGGACGGGGTCTCCTGATCCTGGTTTCCTGGGGGATCGGAGTACCCGAGAACTCGGAGTTTATGCATCCGATTCCCCGGCGTGCCCGGAACGCCGTCCCGATGTCGTAAAATGCCCCCCTCCTTCGAACCCCGCCCCCGCCTCGAGCGATCAACCGGCCCATGGACCCCGCGATCCGCACCCAGGACCTGACCCGCATCTACCGCAAGGCGCGCTCGCGCGGCGAGCCCCAGGGCGAATTCCGCGCGCTGGACGGCGTCAACCTCGAGGTCCGCCCCGGTGAGCTCTTCGGCCTCCTGGGCCCCAACGGCGCCGGGAAGTCGACCCTCATCAAGATCCTGTCGACCCTCCTCTTCCCCACCTCCGGCCTCGCCCAGGTATGCGGCCTGGACGTTGTGAAGCAGTGCGAGCAGGTCCGCGAGCGGATCAACATGGTGAGCGGCGGGGAACCGAGCGGCTACGGGCTCCTGACGATCCGCGAGCAGCTCTGGGTATTCAGCCAGCTCTACGGCCTCACGACGAAGACCGCGCTGGAGCGCATCGACCGCGCCCTGGAGCAGTACGGCCTGGCGAACGACGCGGGGACCAAGATCAACCGGCTCTCCACCGGAATGCGGCAGAAGATGAACCTGATCCGCGGGTTCATGACCAATCCGACCGTGCTGTTCCTCGACGAGCCCACCCTCGGCCTCGACGTCCACATCGCGCGCCAGACGCGCGACTACATCCGCAGCTGGATGGCCGAGGATCGCAGCCGCACCATACTCCTCACGACCCATTACATGGCGGAAGCCGAAGATCTCTGCGACCGCGTCGCGATCATCCACGCCGGCAAGATCCGCGCGTGCGACACGCCCGCGAACCTGATCGCCGCGTTCCGGCGCGAAACCGTGTTCGAGCTGACGCTCGCCGGACTCGACGGGCGCGCCGCGGAGCTCCGCAACCTCGCGGGCGTGACGGTCGTGCGCCTCGATTCCGACCCAGCCGCCGGACGCACCACCGTCCGCCTCTCGATGCCGGACGACGCCGCCCTCCCCGCCGTCCTCGGCGGCATCGCGGGCCTCGGCGGCCGCATCCTGAACCTCTCGAAGAACGAAGTCACCCTCGAAGACGTCTTCGTCGGCATCGCCGGCCGCTCCTTCGCCGACGCCGAAAAGCAGGAAGAATGAGCTCCCTCCGGAACAACCTGCGCGCCGCAGGCGCCCGCGCCTGGATCCGCGTCGTCGCAGCCAACCGCGAACTGTCCTGGGTCTGGTTCGAAACCTTCCTGCCGGCCCTCACGACCGCGTGCTACGTCTTCATCTACCGCGCCATGGGCGCCGCGCCGGAGTTCGAGTCCTACGTCATCCTCGGCGGCATCATGATCGGATTCTGGCTCAACGTCCTCTGGGGCATGGCCGCCCAGTTCTTCTGGGAAAAGGACATGGGCAACCTCGATATCTACATGATGGCCCCCATCTCCCGCATGGCCATCCTCCTCGGCATGGCCCTGGGCGGCATGACCGGCACCGCCATGCGCTCCGTCGTCATCCTCCTCCTCGGCATCTTCGCCTTCCGCGTCCGCTTCGAGGTCGCCGGCCTCGCCACCGCCTTCGGCATCTTCCTCCTCACCATGGCCTCCCTCTACGGCCTCGGCATGATGCTCTCCTCCCTCTTCCTCCTGTTCGGCCGCGGAGCGCAGAGGTGGGCGGAAGCGGCGCAGGAGCCGATCTACCTGCTCGCCGGGTTCTACTTTCCGGTGAGGAACCTCGGGTTCGGCGTGGCCGCCGCCGCCTCCCTGTTCCCCCTCGCGCTGGGCATTGACGCGATGCGTCAAACGGCCCTCGGCAGCCGCGCGGGATTCCTCCCCGTCGGCGTCGAAGCCGCCGCCCTCGCCGCCCTCACCGTGCTCTTCGGCCTCCTCGCGCGCACCATGCTCCGCACCATGGAAAACCGCGCCAAGACCGAGGGAAAGCTGACCCTCAAATGGCAATGAAACGAGCCCTCCGCAACGCCGCGACCTCCTTCGTCCTCTGCTGGAAAAAAGAGACGAACTGGGCCGGCGCCTGGGTCTACCTCCCGTTCGCCCTCCTCCGCCCCGTCGCCGGCGCCCTCCTCATCTTCGTCATGGTCAGAGCCGCCTCCGCCCCGCCCGATTACTTCGCCCCCGCCTGGCTCGGCAACGCCTTCTTCCAGCTCGTCCCCGCCGTCCTCGGCGGCCTCGCCTGGGCCGTCATCGAGGACCGCGAACGCTACCAGATGTTCAAGTACATCTACCTCGCCCCCGGCAACGTCGTCCCTTACCTCATGGGCCACGGCCTCGCCCGCGCCGCCCACGCCCTGATCGGCGTCGCCGCCCTCGCCGCCGCCGGCGTCGCCCTCCTGGGCATCCGCACCCCCGAATTCCACCCCGCCCTCCTCGCCGTTACCCTCGCCCTCGGCCTCGCCTGCCTCCTCGCCCTCTCCCTCGCCCTCGCCGGCCTCGCACTCCTCGTCGCACGCCACGGTCACTTCATGACCGAATCCATCGGCGGCGTGTTCTTCCTCTTCTCCGGCGCCGTCTTCCCCGTCGACGTCCTCCCCGCCTGGATACGCCCCCTCGCCTTCGCCTCCCCCGTCACCTGGTGGCTCGAACTCCTCCGCCGGTCGCTGGGACTGCATTTCGGAAGCGCCCTCGACGGGGTATCCACGCCCGCGGCCCTGGCGATCCTCGCGGGATTCACCGTCTTCTGCGCCTTCCTGGGCCGGGCCGCCTGGTTCGCCGGGGAGAGGAAGGCGCGATGGAAAGGGCTTCTGGACGCGACGACGGCGTATTGAGACGGGTGAAAAACCGCAATCCGCGTGATTTCCAGACTTATTGCCTCCACTTCGCGCACATTCCGTCCATTCGCCTTTTTAAACCGTTTGTATCCCCGCGCACGTGCGGGCTTATAATGCCCGTCTGCCCAGAAGTCCGCCACGGCTGGAAGAACGCGCCCCGGCCCCGACGGACTCCCACACAAGAAACTCAGGGAGACCTTCACCATGGCCGAATGCCGTCGCTGCGGAGCCACGATCTCCCAGGCGGACATCCAGAAGGGCCGCGCGCTCCAGCGCGGCGAGTTCATGTACTGCCCGGACTGCGTCGCCGAGGCCCGCGCCGCCAAGGGTGGAAGCGCCGCCTCGGGGGCCCAGCCCGCCGCTTCGTCCGTCCGCAAGACCGGCGCCAGTTCCGCCGCGGCGCGTCCGGCGCCGAGCGCGATGAAGCCCGCGCCGGGGAGCGCGATCAAGGCGGCTCCGCCGAGTTCCCGGGCGATGAAGGCGGCCCCGGCGAGCGCGATGAAAGCGGCGCCCGCGAGCGCGATGAAGGCGGCGCCGCCGAGTTCGGTGCGCCCGGCGCCCTCTTCGAAAAAGGGCAAGTTCAGCGACCTGATCGACGAGGACCAGGGGGCGGGCGAGGAGGAGTCGCCGGCTCCGGCGCGGTCTCCGGGCAGCCGCATCGGAAGGGCTTCCGGAGGCGGGACGAGCCGGATCCGCAAGGGTGTCGTGCCGGGCGGGCGCAACGGGGAGATGGAGGAGCCTTCGGGCTCGGGCAGTCTCCGGCGTCCGATCGGGTTCAAGGACAACCGCGGCGCCATCGGCCAGCCGATGTCCAAGCAGTCGTTCATGATGTGGGTGGTCGGCGGCGGAGCGGTGTTCATCATCGCGGTCGTGCTGTTCATGACGCTCATCGTGGGCCGCATGAAGACGGCGGAGGCCCTGAAGAAGCGGAACGAGCTGGCGAAGGAGCACTCGCAGGAGCTCGAGCGCATCATGCGCGAGGAGCCGAACAACTTCGACGCGATGGACGAGGCGCTGGAGAAGTTCAAGGAAGTCGCGCCCGGGACGAAACTCGCGGAGAACGCGAAGGACTTCGAGAAGGCGATCGACAAGCGCAAGGCGGACAGCAAGGGCAAGAAAACGGCGATGGCGCTTCTGAACGAGATCTTCGGACTGTTCGGCCAGCCGGGCGGTGCCGAGGCCGCGCTTCTCAAGGTGCGCGAGGCGCACAAGCTGGTGACGGGTGTCGGCTGGTACATGAACGAGCAGTCGGAGTACCAGCAGCTCCAGGTCCGTGTGCTGAAATCGGCGAAGGAGAAGGCGGAGGCGGCGAAGGCGGCGGTGCCGCAGGACTGGAACGTGATCGCGGGCTACTATCTGATCGCGGGAGAACTGGACAAGCTGATTCCGCCGGAGCAGCTCGCTGCCGACGAGCGGCAGAAGATGCAGAAGGACGTCGACGAGGCGATCGAGAAGCGGTACGACTCGCCGGGCTATCTCGAGACGCTGACCTGGCTGAACCTGAACGGTGCGGACACGGATTGGAAGCACGACGAGTCGATGCCGGTGTCGCGGTCGGGCGACGACGTGGTGCTGAACAACGCGGCCGGGGGCGAGAAGGCGGCGCTGTACTGGCTGAACCAGCCCGTGAACTGGAAGGACTACGTGGTCGAGATGGAGTTCACGGTGGAAGGCGGCCCGTTCCAGGTGCTCCAGCGCACGCAGCCGGAGCAGCCGCCCGGCGCGACGCACGACCTCGAGGTTCTGATCGGCCAGAACTACGTCAAGATGAACGAGAAGAACACGGTGCAGTTCTGGGTCTACAGCAGCCGGTTCCGCGTCGCGGTGGGCGAGATCAAGGCGCGCCCGGGGTTCTGCGCGCCGACGGCGCCGAAGAAGGGCGGCATCACGCTCCGCATTCCCGTCGGGACCAAGGTGACGATCCACAAGATGCAGGTAAAGGTGATGATGACGGAGGGCGAGGCGGAAGTCGCGCCGGCGAAGTAAGGAAGAGGGCCCGCCTAGAACCCCAGGGGGCCCCGCGTGACGCCGAAATGCCGCGCGGCGTTGAACCGGCGCCACAGGTCGGCGCCGGACGCGCGCCCCTCCAGCGCATCCAGGTAGCCACGCCGGATCTCGAGCGCTTCGGCGGCACCCTCCTCCAGAAACTCCACCCGGAACCGGAACAGACCGAGCCGGCGCAGGCCGTCCAGGTACTCTCCCGCCGACTGCGCGACGGCGTTGAACACCGTGTTGCGGCAGCCGACGTCGGCCTTGACCGGATGCTCGAAGCCCATGCGGTCGCGGAGGGCGATGCGGTGCGTGTCGCAGGGGCGCCCGCAATCGGTCCAGTCCCGCCCGTTCGAGAGACGGGCCGCGAAGACGCAGTGCTCGTTGTGGAACATCGGCATGTGCTGGTGCACGACCGTCTCCAGCCAGCGCGCCGGGACCGCCCGCGCGAGGTCGCAGAGCTGATCGAAATTCAGGTCATAAGCCGGCGTCAGCCGGTCGAGGCCGAGACCCATGAGCGCGTGGGCCGTCAATTCGTTGGCCACGTTGAGAGAAAAGTCGGCGGCCACCGGAAGACCCGGTGATTTCTTCTGAAACCAGTCGATCGCCCCCGGATTCCGCGCGAGAACGCCGTCCGGCCGCGCGCGCAGAATGTTCCCGAAGACGCGCAGCTCCTCTCCCGGCTTCTGAATGCGCGGCGTCGCGAGCCAGATCTGCGCGCCCCGCGACCGCAGCCGCGGAACGCAGTCCGCGTAGGGCACCGGATCCTCGAAGTCCAGGTACAGCCGGCCGCCCGCCTCCGCGAGCGCCTCCGCCTGCGCGCGCGTCCGGGCCAGGGAAGCGAGTTCGACAGGCGCCGGAGCCGCGGGCTCGCGCGGGATCGCGGCGCGGAGGCGCGGAAGCGCCGGCTCGGGGGCGACCGCGTGCCGGACGGAACCGCGCCGGAGGGCCTCCAGCCGCGCCGCGAGCTCTCGCCTCACGGCGTTGAGCGCCGAAAGCGGCACGATGACAGCCCCTTCCAGCCGGTTCGCCAGCGCCCCGAGCTCGAACGGCGTCCCGCCCAGGCGGCCGAGCTGCGCCCGGAGCACGCCCTCGTCCAGCGGTCGCCGGAGAGCCGGTTCCAGAAGCACGGCTGACCGGGCCTCGGCCTCGCGGCCCTCCGCGTCCCGCATCCGCGCGACCAGCGGCTCCCCCGCCCGGCCCCGCACCTCGACCTCGACCGCCGATCGCCGCCGCGGTTCCTCCCCCGCGAACGTCTCCCGCAGCCGCTTCGTCAGCTCCGGGTCGTCCGTCTTCCACACGCGGTCGCCGCCGCGCACGCCGGACAGGTCGAGCGCGCGCGCGAACGCGAGTTCCACCCGCCCGGAGTCGACGCCCTCCGTCCGGCGTCCCCCGGCGAAGACCTCGAACACCCGCCCGCCCGTCTCCTCTTCCTCGGGCCGCCCCTGGTCGAACACCACGCCGTCCCCGGGCTTCACGGGCGCCGCCGTGAGCAGCCGCACCCGTCCTTTCACCGCCGACTCCACCGTTCCCAGGAACACTCCGCGTTTCTTCGGCGACAATCCTCTCACCAGCTCCTGGTGATTCACGCCTCCCAGAAACCCCGTCGAGAAACCGCGGGAGAAGGACAGCTCCAGGTCGCGCACGCGCTCCCGTGCCGGCTCCGGCGCGAGTCCGGCGCACACCGCGTCGATCCGCTCCCGGTAGAATCGCGTCACGTTGGCGACGTACTCCGGCGTCTTGAGACGCCCCTCGATCTTGAGCGCGCACACGCCCAGCCCGACCAGCTGCGGGAGCACTTCGTACGCAGCCAGGTCCTGCGGCGAGATCAGGTATTTCACGTCCTCCCCCTCCCGCGCCTCGCCGTCCACCACGAGGTCGTACGGCAGCCGGCACGCCTGCGCGCACGCCCCGCGGTTCGCGCTCCGGCCGCCCAGCGCTTCGCTGGTCAGGCACTGCCCGCTGTACGCGACGCAGAGGGCGCCGTGGACGAAGACTTCGACGGGCACGAAAGAGGCTTTGCGGATGCGGGCGATGTCGTCGAGGGTGAGTTCGCGGGCGAGGATGGCGCGTTCGGCGCCCGCGGCGCGGGCGAATTCGAGGGATTCGGCGGAAGTGACGGTCATCTGGGTGGAGGCGTGGACGGCGAGGGAGGGGGCGACGGCCCGGGAGAGGCGTGCGACGCCGAGGTCCTGGACGATGACGGCGTCGGCGCCGGCGGCGGCGACGGCGCGGATCAGGGCTTCGCCCTCGGGGAGTTCGGAGGAGAAGAGGAGGGTATTGAAGGCGACGTATCCGCGGACGCCGCGGGCATGGAGGAACTGCATGACGCGGGGGAGGTCTTCGGGATCGAAGTTATGGGCCCGGGCGCGGGCGCTGAACCGGGAGAGGCCGAAGTAGACGGCGTCGGCGCCGTTTTCGACGGCGGCGCGGAGGCAGTCGAAGTCGCCTGCGGGGGAGAGGAGTTCGGGTTTCAGGGTTCCGGAGGTCACTTTAATCCTTGAATCTTCGTAAATCTCTGCAACCGTTAACGATTTTTATCGTATAATCAACTCAAGGCCCCGGGGGAGGGACCCCGAAATGCGGATCCGCCTCAAGTCCGAAAGCCTGCGCAGGATCTGGTGGTTCGACGTCGGCGACGTCCTCGACGAAAGTACCATGTTCATCAAGGGCAAAGTCGCCGCCTTCCTCCGCTCCCAGTACGCCCGCGTCCCCGACCTCGAAATGTGCCTCGTCAACGCCGCCGGCGTCGTCGTCAAGACCGTCATCAAGCGCGAGCCCAAGGTCGGATAGCCCCTATCTCCGCGCATACAGGTCCGCCAGCAGCGCCGCCATGATCCCCACGCTCACCACCGCGTTCACGTGGAAAAACGCCCGGTTCATCCGCCCCAGATCGTCCGGCCGAACCAGCCGGTGCTCCCAGGCCAGCAGAAGCGCGATCGCTCCCACCCCGGCCCCGTACCACGCCCCGAACCCGCACACCACAAGCGGCAGCGCGAACACCACCACCGACACCGCGTGAAGCCCCGCCGCCAGCCGCAACGCCCCCGGCACCCCCAGCGCCGCGGGCACCGAGTGCAACCCCTTCCGCCGGTCGAACTCCACGTCCATGCAGGCGTACAAGATGTCGAAACCCGCGGTCCAGAACAGCACCCCCGCCGCCAGCAGCAGCGGAAGCGGATCGAACGCCCCCCGGATCCCCAGCCACGCCCCCACCGGCGCGATCGCCAGCGACAGCCCGAGGAAGAAATGGCAGAGCGCCGTGAAACGCTTCGTGTACGAATAGAACATCACCACCGCGAGCGCCACCGGCGACAGCCACAGCGTCAGCCGGTTCAGCATCGCCGCCGCGAACACGAACAGCCCCGCCGACACCAGCGTGAACGCCAGCGCCCCGGCGCGCGACACCTCCCCCTTCGGAATCGCCCGCCCCGCCGTCCTCGGATTCTCCGCGTCCAGTCCCGCATCGGCCCACCGGTTGAACGCCATCGCCGCCGACCGCGCGCTCACCATCGCCAGCAGAATCCACCCGAACGGCCCCCACAGCCACTTCCCCCCCGACGCCGCCAGCGCCGCCGCCACCGCGAACGGCAGCGCGAAGACGGAGTGCTGGAACTTGATCATCTCCAGCAGGGTGAGGATGCGGCGCATCCGGATAGACTAGCCGTGAGGGGCGGGAGGGACAAGGCCGCGACGCAGATCCATCATCTGGCGCCCCTGGCGCGTATCACCTCGAGCCCGGGAACCCGGCCTTGATCGGCCGCGTCCAAAGCCCTAGGATCGGTGCTCCAAACCCGCTTTCGCAGGAGAGATCTCATGCGCAGGACGATGCTGATGGCACTCGCGCTTTCGGCGGCGGCGGTTCTGCTCGCCGAGCCGGGGAACATGAAGGGCTGGGACCAGACCGGGCGCCGCGATCCGTTCCGCAATCCGATGACGCCCTTGCCCGTGCCGGGAGCCGGCGAGTCGGCCGAAGCCGGGAAGTCCGCGGAGCAGGACCCCGCAGGCCCCGCGACGAACGCCGCGAGGCCCGCCCCGCCCCTTCCCAGCGCCACCGTCTGCTGCTACGAATCCCGCGACTTCCGGATCGACCTCGGCCTCGACCTGCTCGGCCGCCGCATGTCCTCCGGAATTTCCCTCGCCCTCCCCGTGTCCGAATCCGTCGCCCTGTTCGGCGAGACCTGGTGCTCGCGCGGCGACGCGGTCCCGGGACGGCCCGATCTCGTCATCCAGGATATTCAGGACGGAAGAGTCCTCACCCGAGACCGTAACTAGCCCGCAACCTGGGGGTCCTCACAGGAGCACGCATGCCCAAAATTCGAGCCTTCCTCGTCGCTTCCGTCGTCGCCTCGGCCGCGCTTGTCGTGGGCGTCCATAACGCCTCCGCCGACGCCGCTTCCGAAGTCAATTCCCGCGTCGAAAAACTCGCGCAGCAGAAGGGCGCGGAGTTCTGGCTGACGGTGTCGGAGATGGAGGCGCTGGGGGCGGACGCCATTCCGGCGCTTACGGCCGCGCTGCTGCGGCCGGAGGCGAACGTGCGTCTCGGTGTGGCGAAGGCGCTGTACCGGTGCGGCGAGAAGAAGGAGGCGGTGGCGGCGCTGGTGACGATGGTGGGCGAGAAGGACAGGACGGTGCGGCGGACGGCGGCGGACCTGCTGGCGGACCTGACGCGCGACGACGCGAATTTCGGGATCCGGAAGGACATCGAGAGCGTGCTGCAGGACGCGCTCGACAATGCGGACGACCAGAAGTTCACGATCGCGCTCGCGCGGGCGCTCTACGCCGTGAGCTCGAACATCCGGGCGGTGGACGATCTCAAGAAACTGCTCAAGGCGAAGGACGTCGAAGTCCGGAAGGACGCGGCGCTGGCGCTGGCGGAGCTGAACGACTTCGACCTGGCGATGCCGGTCCTGAAACAGATCGCCAGCGAGCCCGGCGACAAGGGCGCGCTCGCGCGGCTGTACCTGAAACACAAGGAGCTGTCCGACGCGCTGATGCGGAACCTCGGCGGCAACCGCGCGGACAAGAAGTACGCGGTGCTCGACGAGATGATCGAGATGATCATGAAGAACTACGTGGACGCCTCCAAGGCCGACGAGGCCGCCCTCATCGAGGGCGCGGCGCACGGCATCGCCGAGACGCTCGACCCCTTCAGCACCTACCTGAACGAAAAGGAGCGGCAGGAACTCACAGAGAGCATCAACAAGCAGTACGGCGGCATCGGAGCGCACGTCTCGACGCGCGACGACGTGCTCACGATCGAGCGGCCCGTGTACGACGGCCCCGCCTACCGCGCGGGCCTCCGCTCGCTCGACCGCGTCGTGGAAATCGAGGGCATGTCGACCTTCAAGCGCCCGATCGACGACTGCGTCACGCGCCTGAAAGGCCCCGCGGGCACGAAGGTGAAGTTCAAGGTCATGCGGCGCGGCTGGACCGAAGCCCGCGTCTTCGAACTCGAACGCGCCCAGATCTCGATCAAGACCGCCCAGGGCGACATGCTCCCCGGCAAGATCGGCCTCATCCAGATCAGCTCCTTCGGCGGCGATACCAACGAAGACATGCGCGCCGCCCTCGACAAGCTCCTGGCCGACGGCGCCACTGGCCTCATCGTCGACCTCCGCAATAACCCCGGCGGACTCCTCACCGAAGTCGTCCAGATGGTCGACCGCTTCGTCCCCGCCGGCCAGGTCCTCTGCACCACCAAGAACCGCGCGGGAGACAAACTCGAGGAGTTCGTCTCGCGCGACGACGACAAGATCGACCTGCCCGTCGTGGTCCTGATCAACGAGGGAAGCGCCTCCGCTTCCGAGATCATGTCCGGCGCGATGCAGGATCTCAAGGTCGCGACGGTCGTGGGCGAGCGCAGCTACGGCAAGGGATCGGTCCAGCGCATCGAGCCGATGAAAGCCACCCGCCTGAAGACGGCCTTCAAGTACACGTTCGCCAAGTACTACCTCCCCTCCGGCCGCTCCATCCACCTCGACCGCGACCGCTACGGGCGGATCCCGGAAGGGGCGAAAGGCGGCGTGGTGCCGGATATCGAGGTGAAGCTGCCCGAGCGCGACCTCTGGAAGGAGTTCGAGTTCGCGAAGGTGCTGGACTCCGGCGCCCTCGACACGTACCTGGACGAGTGGTACGAGAAGGAAAAGGAAGCGCTGACGAAGCTGGCGACGGGGACTTCCGTGGACCCGAAGAGCGTCCCGGGATTCGACAAGCTCTACGAGTCGCTCAAGACGAAGGCCGAGCCGGAGGAGGTCTGCCAGCTCCTGCGCCAGCACGTGCGCCGGCGGGTTTCCGACGACCGGAAGAAGGAGTTCCTTCTCGACCTCCAGCTCGACACGCAGGCCCAGCGGGCGGTGGTCGAGGTGCTGAAGAAGACGAACGTCGAGCCGGGAAGCGTCGACGAGTACAAGTCGTTCGCGCACGCGTTCGACAAGTAGGCGGCAGGCGGAAACAGGACGGCCCCCGGGATGCCGGGGGCCGTTTTTGTTTCTGCGAGTCACCGATGATCAGGGATCGGCCTTGGGGGCTGAAAGTCGTCGAGCGTCGATCCTCCGTGAGCGCACGTGCCGTATCCTTTTTCAGACTCTATAGCAGGAAAGTCGGGAGAGTCCCTGCAGTTCTCCAGCGAAGGTCGGCGGAAGATAACAGTGGGCGGCGGTTGCTTATGGATGCCCTGCTGGAGCGAGAGAAGGTCCCGTTCGCGCGTTCGCAGTATCCCTTTTCACCCGTTCTCATCCGCGACCCTGCCGTTCCTATCCCTTTTTATCCTTCGCAGCAGCGGTCGCGAGATCGGGCGCCTAGAGAATATCGCCCCAGCGGCGCCCGATCTGCCGCTTCTTCTTCGGCTTCTTCGGACCCGCGGGTGGCTGCGGCGGAGGCGGCGGCGCGCCCTGCGGCGGCCAGGGCGGGGGCGGGTAACCCGGAGGCTGCGGGTAGCCGGCCGGGGGCGGCGGCGGATACCCCGGGGGCGGCCGCCAGCCGGGCGGAGGACTCCAGGGCGGCGGCGGCGGATAGGGCGTCGGGTACGCGTGCGGCGCCGGCGACTGCCCCGGCGGCGGCGGCGGCGCATAGGGCCCCGGCGTCGGCGGCTGCGGCCCCGGCGGCGGAACCGCGGCCGCCGGAACGGGCGCTGAAAACGTCTCCTCCTGCGGCGTCGTCCGCCTCGCCGGCCCGGACGGAACCGGCGGCGCAAACTCGGGAGCGGGCAGCACCGCCGTGATCGCCTCCTTCGCCCGGCGCGATTCCTCCTCCGCCCCCCCCGCCCCGCCGACGCGCTTCATCGCCCCGCTCTCGAATACCTTCTCGCCCTTCAGGATCCCCTCGATCAACCCCGCCACCTCCGCGGGCCACGGGCGATCCGCCGCGCGCTTTTCCGTCATCCTCTCCGCCAGCCGCGACGCCTGCGCGCTCACCGTCGGATTCACCTTCGCCGGCGCCTTCGCCTTCTCCGAAAGATGCGACGCCACGATCTCCGCGACGTTGTTCGCGCCGAACATCGTCTGGCCCGTCAGCATGTGGTGGAACGTGGCGCCCAGCGAGTAGACGTCGGCGCGGAGGTCGATGGAAGCGTCGCTCCGGGCGGCCTCGGGGGACATGTAGTGGGGAGTGCCGGTCACGCCGCCGACGACGCCGGGACTGGTGGCCATGATGGCGAGTCCCAGGTCGGCCAGCTTCGCGTCCGCGCCGCGCGGCAGAAGGATGTTCGCGGGCTTGACGTCGCGGTGGACGAGGTCGAACTGCTGCGCGTGTGCGAGGGCCCGGGCGACGGAGAGTGTGATCTGAAGGGCCCGCTGCTCGTCCATCGCGCCCCGGGCGAGGACGCTTTCGAGGGTCTTGCCTTCGACGAATTCCATGACCACGAAATGGAAACCGTTGGAGCTGCCGGCCTCGTACGTCCGGACGATGCCGGGATGATCCAGGCGCGACGCCAGCCGGGCGACCTGGAGGAACTTTTCGTTGAAGCCCGGCATCCGGGCGAGCGCCGGGAAGATCAGCTTGACCGCGAACGTATCACCCGTCGCGAGCTTCTTCGCCTTGAAAACGGTCCCCGTGGAGCCCTGCCCCAGCTTCTGAACGAGGCGGTAGCCCTCGACGGTATCGGGAGTGATCTTCAGCTGCCTGACCTGGTCGCCCATAGTCTCGGAGTCCTCGCGGTGCCCGGGAATTCAAGAGCGTACTTGGGAAGAGCGGCGCGGTGAAGCGGAATGCGCCGCTCCGGAAAAACGACCGGCCGCCCCTGGCGGGGCGGCCGGTTCGCGAGTGGATCCGGGTCTACCGCTTCACAAAAATCCCGCCCGTCATCTTCGCCATACGCGTCAGGAAGTCCGGATTGTAGTTGGACGGATCGCCGAGGCCGACTGTATTGATGATGACCTTGGAGAGGACGTTCCACTCGGTGATCTTCTTGATGATGTCGTCCGTCGTCGGGTACTTGCCGGCGTTGGGGGCGCCGTCGGACATCAGGTAGATCGTGTCGACGAGGGCCGCATAATTCTTGTCCTTGAGGCCCATGCCGGCGAGTTCGAACGCCTTCTCGAGCGCGTCGCCCATGTTGGTCTGGCCGTTTCCGGGCTGTTTCTTGACGAAGTCGATGGCCTCCGCCTTGTTCGGCGGGGTCGCGGGCATCATCTTGTCCTTCCACTGCAGGTGGGTGGCGCCGTACACGATGATGTTGAAGTTGATTTTGGGATCGAGCTTGTTGCAGGTCTTCTCGAACTCGTGCTTGAGGACTTCGAGCTTCGTGCCCTTCATTCCCGGCTCCCACGGCTCGGGCTTCGGGCCGTTGCCGGAGTATTCCTTCGGGGGCTCCTGGCTGCCCTTCGGCGGCTCGGACGGATCGTTCATGGAGCCGGAGATGTCGAGGACGAAGACGATTTTCTTGGAAGTGATTTTGAGGCCGAAGAACGTGGGGGGTTCCGCGGTGGTCCCGCCGGCTCCGCCCGGCGACTTGACGTCGCCGCCCGGATTAGCGCCGCCGACCGCGCCCGGGGTCGAGCCCGGGCCCGTCCACTTGTCCTTGTTGTCGTTCCACCACCGCTCCCAGGTGTCGGCGTTGTAGCCGAAGTCCATTCCCGAGAGACGCTTGAGCGCGCCCGAGATGTCGTCGCGGAGGCGGCCGTCTTCTTTCTTGAGCTGGCGGATCATCGCCGAGATGCCGTCCTTGCTCTTGTATTCCTCGACGCCGGCGACGCCGATCAGCCGGATCTGCCACTGGGCGTCCTCGACCGCGGCCACGAACATCGGGACGGCGGCGGCCACCTTGAACTTGAGAAGTCCGTCCAGCGCGATGATGCGGACGCGCGGATCCGGGTCCTTGGCGGCTTCGAGGCAGATCGAGCCGACGCCCTCGGAGCCGGAGGCGAGCAGCCCGGTCAGGATGGCGAACCGGTCGGTCCAGTCGGGAGACTTGAGGACGCGCGTCCTCAGCTCCGCGACCGCCGTCGGATCGGTGAACTTGCTGATCGATCCGGCGATCACGTCCAGCAGCTTCTTGTTGTCTTCGATCTTCTTGGTGGCGCCGTCCTGGTACTGCTTCAACTCGGCCTCGAGCTTGTTCATGCGGTCGAGCTCGCCGGTCGAGAGGCCGCCCTTGGCGTTGGCCGCGCGAAGAGGCTTGAGCCGTTTCTCCATGTCGGCCACGTCGGCGTCCTGCTTCTTCTCGACGCCGTCGTTCTCCATTTTCAGCTGGCCGTAGATGCTGAGCAGGAACTTGACCGCGTCCAGGGTGTTGACCGAGGCGAGGGTGTCGAGTGCGGTTTTCCGGACGTTCGGATCCGGGTTGGAGAAGTCCCTCCAGAACTGCTTCTTGTCCTCCTCCCACTGCGCGGGGGTCCGATCAGCCCGCGCCGGGAGCGCCAGGGCGAGAACCCAGATCGCCAGGACGCCGAGCATCGACTTTTGCCTCATGGGCGCGCACTCCCCTTTCTATGCAGCGAAACCCCGGCGACCGTCGTGGCCGCCGAGGCATCGCTTGAGCCCTATTCTAGCCCCCCTTGGAGGGGGCGATTCCAGCACAATTTTCAGAACCGGCGAACCGCCGGTTACCTGCAGGCGCCTCCCCGTCAGCCACCACCGCCGCCGCCCGACGCGGGACCGTTCGTGAGACCTCCCGTCACTCCCGTGCGCCGTCCGCCGTCGGAACCGCCGCCGGTCGGACCGCCTGAGTCCCTTGCACCCGATCCCGTCCGGCGACCCGATCCCGAGGACGTCCCCGGCTTCTTGCCGTCGCCCGCCAGCCTGTCCTCCTTGCCCATCGCGCTGCCGCCGCGCCCGAGATTCTCCGTCCAGTAGGTGCCGGACTTGCCGACGCCGATCTGGTTCCAGGAGTCGCTCAGCATGTTGCGGTGATGGCCGCTCGAGTTGTACCAGGCATCGCAGGCCGCCTTGCCCGCCGACATCCCCATCGCGATGTTCTCGCCCACCGCGCCGCCGTAGCCTTCTTTCCTGCAGCGGTCCGTCGGAGATTTCAGACCCGGCGTCGGAGAGTCGTGCGCGAAATACTTCATCGTCATCATCTCGACGCTGTGCTTCCGACCGCCCTTGCCCAGCAGGTCGTGAGCCTCGAGCGCCTGTCGACCCATCATGAACCTGTACTCGTTCGTCGCCCGGATGCACGCCTTCTCCTCCGGCTCGAACCCCGGGTGCTTCTCGTTGTACGCCATGATCCCCTTGTACTTCTCCAGCATCGACCGCTCCCCGCCGTCGAGACAGAAGTTCTTCAGCGAGAGCGCCTCGTTCACGTTGGCGAGCAGCGTCTGGACTTCCGCCTGTTCCGCGGAAGAGGCGGCCGCGCCGAGGTCGGCGAGCCACTTGTCCGTCTGGCCGGCCGCGTTGATCAGGTCGGAGATGCCGGTGCTGAGTTTCCCGACGACCTGAAGCGGGTTGTCCCAGAGGTCGCGCACCGCGTTGACGGCCTCGTCGACCCTGGGCTGCCCGACCTTGCCGTGGTCGGCGTCCGGATAGACGTCCTTGTCGTAGATCACCTTGACCGCAGTCTCGCGCCGGCGGATCAGCTCCTTCTTCAGCTCCCGGAGCGTGCTCGCGGACACCACGCTCTTCGAGTTCTGCAGCTGCCGGAGGATCGCCAGGCGGCGGGCCTTGAGTGCCTTGACGTACGACTCGCGCACGGCCGACTTGAACTCGGGCTTCAGGCTGGCATCGCCGTTCAGCCGCTGCCACGTCGCGTAACCTTCGGCGGCCTTCTTCGCGTCCACCTGCGCGACGAGCCCGGCACCCTTCTTGGCGTCGAGATCGAGCTTGGCGTACGAGAGCTCGGACTTCGTGTACCAGCCGCCGTCATAGTAGGTGAACCCGTCCTCGGGCACCGGGATCCCGCGGTGCCTCGCGATGAGCTGGAAGGCGAACTGCTGCCGGGCCGGGTCGCGCTTCAGGATCTGGCTCAGAAGCTCCGCCCCTTCCTCGGACATCCCGTTGCTGTAGCAGAACGCGGCCAGGGAAAGCCTGTCGTCCGTCGTGAGGTCGAGCACGGAGAAGTACCCCAGCATGTCCGTTCCGGACACCTGGTGCCACTTCTTCGCGGACGTCCCGCCCTTTCCTTCCACGTCCTTGAACGCGATCTCGATCGACTCGCTGGTGGCCTTCACGAGCGTCGCCTTGACGCCCGCGCCCATGTCGACGGGGTGAGCGCCGAACGCGCCGCTGTTCACGGCGGCGATGAGCTTGTCGAACAGGGACGCCTGCGCGGCGATCTCCGTGCGGCGCGCCTCGAGGGCCGGCCGCTCGTCGGCGGAGACGCCGATCATCATCTTGTCAAACTCCTTGAGCGCGTCGCCGTAGCGGCGGGCGCGGACCAGGTCGCTGACCGTGAGGAGCGTTTCTTCGGTCCGGGCCGAGAGCTTCGCGCCGCCGCCCGCGTACGCCGCGTTGACGCCGGCGAGGCGGTTGATGGCCGCGACCTTGTCCTGCGCCTCATAGTAGAAGCGCGTGCCCTTGAAGCGGGCCATGCTGCTCGTGATGAGCGCGGCGGCTTCCTCGAACTGCTCGAGGCCGGAAAGCCGGTTCGCACGCTCCTGGACGCCCGCCCAGGCCGCCTCGGCCTTGGACAGGATCTCCTTCATGCGGCCGGCGGCCTTGTCGTGGGTCTCGCCTTCCGGGCAGTCGAGCCCGAACTGCTTCCACGCCTCCAGCGCCGCTCCGTACTCCTCCTGCGCCACAAGCTGGTCGGCGGAGGCGGTGGTCTCATTGAAGAGGCATTCGATCTCGGCGGCGCGGATCTTGGCCTCGTTGGCCGCGAGGGCGGCGGCGTTGGCCTTGGCGCGATCCGTGTCCCGCCTGGCGATCCGGCCCCGGACGTCGTCGAGGGCTTTCTTCGCGTCGCGGTGCACGCCGGCGTCGAGCGGGCTCCCCATGAGATTGACGAGGGCCTTTTCGGCGAGGTCGAGGTCGCCCTTGTCCGCCATGGCCATCGCGGCGGTGAGGGCGTTCCGCTGCTCGGTGGCCTTGCCGCCGGAGGCGAACTTGTTGATGCCGACGACGGCGGCGACGAGGAGAACCGCCGCGATCACGGCGACCTTGATGAATCCCATCGCGTCCGCGCTCTCGCGCGCGACCTGCTTGGCCTGGACGCGGGCGACCTGCGGCACGGCGTGGAGGCCGGAGCCCGTCGTGGACTTCGCGTGGCCCGGGGCGGGCGCGGGTGCCGCGACCGGCGGGCTGAACACGACTTCGAACGCCCCGATCGTGACCCGGTCGCCTTCCTTCAGGAGCCGGGCGTTGACCTTCTCGCCGTTCACCGCGGTCCCGTTGGAGGACTCCAGGTCCACCAGCTTCCAGCCGAGGTCGGATTTCTCGATCCGGCAGTGCAGCCGGCTGGACTTCGGGTCCGTCACCTGGATCGTGTTCTCCGCCGAGCGCCCGAACGTGATGGCGGGCAGCTCCGTGTCGAACACCTGCTCCCGGCCGTCGACTCGAATCACCAAGCGCAACATCGTGATGCCCTCAAGGTTGTCCTGAAAACGAAAACTGTGGATTCGGGTTTAGTCCTTCTTCTCTTCGGGCTTCTTCGCCGGGTCCTTCATCGCCCCCGGTTCTTCGGAATAAGGCGCCTCGCCGGTGCATTTCCCGTCGGGCTTCTTGTAGGGGCTCTCCGGCGTCTTGCCGGCGACCTCGTCCTTCTTCTCCTCGGGCTTCTTCCCCGTATCGCCCGGCTTTTTCTCGGGCTTCGGCTCCTCGCCGCCGCCGATTCCGCCCCGCCGGCTGCCGCCGCTTTCCTTCTTCTTCACGTCGTCGCGGCCGCCCACGTGGCTCGTGCCCTTGCCCAGGTTCTCCGTCCACATCGCGCCGCCGACGCAGCCCAGGCCGATGTGATTCCACATGTCGGAGAGCATGTTCCGGTGGTGGCCGCTGGAGTTGTACCAGCCCGTGAAGGCCGCCAGCGCCGAGCCGTAGCCCGTCGCGATGTTCTCGCCGCACGGACCCGTGTACCCCTCCGCCTTCGCCCGGTCCCCCGGCGTCCTCAGCGACTCCGTCGGCGACTCGTGCGCGAAATAGTTCAGGTCCACCATCTCCTGGCTGTGCTTCTTCGCGCACTTGCCCAGCAGGTCGTCCAGCTCCAGGATCCGCCGGCCCATCATCTCGCGGTACTCGTTCGTGATCCGGGCGCACTCGACCTCGACACCCACCATCTGCGTCCCCGCATCCTCGTTGTATTTCCACACCAGCTTGTTGTACTCGCGGATCGACTTCTCGTTCGAGTCGAGACAGATGTTCTTCAGGTTCAGCGAGTCGTTGATGTTCGAAAGCAGCAGCTCGTACTCCGCCAGCTCCTCCTCCGACGCCTCTTCCCCCATCTCCTGCAGCCAGGCGTTCGTCTGCTGCCCCGCCTCGACGAGCACCTGGATCCCCACGTCCAGCCGCGCCACCACCTTCAGCGGCTTGTCCCACATCTCCCGCACCAGCGCCACCGCGTCGTCCACCTTCGGCTGCCCCTGGACGCCGTGGTTCTCGTCGGGATAAATCTCCTTGTCGTAAATGATCCGCAGAGCCTCGGCCCGCTTACGGTTCAGTTCCTTCTTGAGATCCTGAAGCGCCCGGTAATTCGCGATGCTCTGCGAATTCTGCAGCCCCTTCATGATCCCCGTGCGCTTCTGCTTCAGCGCCGCCACGTAGTACCCCTTCACCGTCGCCTTGAACTCCGGCGTCAGCTCCGCGTCGTCGATCATCTCGCGGTACACCGCGTACCCCTCGGCCGTCGGCTTCGGCTCGATCTTCGCGATCAGCGCCGCGCCCTTCTTCGCCTTGTAGTCCAGCTTCGCGTACGTGTACTCCGTCCGGGTGAACCACCCGCGCTCGAAGTACACGAAACCGTCGGAGGGGACCCCCATGCCTCGCACGCGCGCGATCAGGGCGAACACGTCGCCCTGCATCCCCTGAGACTTGGCGATCTCGCTGAGGATGTCGGCCGCCTCCAGCGGCAGCCGGTTGTCGTAGCAGAACGACGCCAGACCCAGCCGCTCGTTCTCGTCGAGCTGGAGCTGCCGGAAGTAGGCGAGCATCTCGGCGCCCGGAACCTGGAACCACTTGCGCCCCGTCGTCCCGCCCTTCCCCGTCTGGTCCTTGAACTCGATCGTCACGCCCAGGTCCGAAGCCTGCGACAGCCAGCCCCTGACCCCGCCGCCCAGGTCGATCGCGTAGTCCTTGAGACCCCCCGAGTTGATCGTCCCCACCAGCTTCGCGAAAATCCCGCGCTGCTTCTCAATGTCCGCGCGCCGCGCCGCGAGCGAGCCCCGGTCCTTCTCGGGCACCCCCGACAGCATCCGGTCGAACGCCTTCAGCGCCGCCTCGTACTGCCGTGCCTTCACAAGATCGCCTACCGCCAGCATCGATTCCTGCGCCTGAGCGGAGATCTCGACGACGCCGGAAGCGTACGCCGCGCTCACGCCGGACAGCCGGTTGATGGCGGCGATCTTCGTGCGGATTTCATAGGTGAAGCGGGTGCCGCTGAAGCGGTCCTGGGCCTCGGCGAGGAGAACGGTGGCCTCGGCGTACTTCTCCGACTGCGTGAGGGCGTTGGCGCGATCCTGCAGTTCCTCCCACGCCGTCGAGGCGCGGGCCAGCGTCTGCTTGAGCGACCCGGCCATCTTCGAGTGCCACTCGCCCTCGGGGAATTCCATCATGAAGCGCTTGGACTCGTCGACGGCGCTCGCGAAGTCGCCGTTGGCGAGGTAGGCGAGAACCTGGGCGGACGAATTCTCGAACCTGGTCGAGGCCGAGGCCGACTGCTGCCGGGCGAGAAGTTCCGCGATGGCCGCGTCGCGTTTGCCCGCGCGCGCCGCATCGCGGGCGGCGATCCGTTCCTGCACGGAGGCGCGCTCGGACTGCGCCTTCTTCTGGATGGCGGGATCCGGGTTGGAGACGATGAGCGTTTCGAGTGCCGCCAGGGCGTCCTCGAGGTCGCCGTTCTGCGACTTCTGGAGGGCGGAGGCGAGGCGGTCGCGCTGTTCCTTTTCGGCGGCGCCGGCCGAGCGGACCTTGTTCACGAGCACCAGCACGCCGATGAGCACGGCCGCGGCGATGGCGGCTTTGGTGCCCAGGGCGACGAGGTTTTTGCGGGAAGCGGCCACGGTCGCTGCCATCGCAGGGGCTTCCGGGGCCGCTCCCTTTTTGGGTTCGGAGGTATCGACGACGGTCTTTTCGATTTCCGCTTCGACTTTCTTCGCGGGAAGTTTGGGGCCCGTGGCGAGTTCCGGTTCGAACACGACCTGGAACTGCCCGATGCTCACGATGTCTCCGGGCTTGAGGAGGTAGGTATTCACCTTATTGCCGTTGACGGCGGTGCCGTTGGAGGATTCGAGGTCGACGAGTTTCCAGCTGTCGCCGGCGCGGCGGAGTTCGCAGTGGTTGCGGGAGGCTTTGGCGTCTTTGACCTGGATGGTGTTGGTGGAGACGCGGCCGAGGGTGACGACGTCGTCGAGGAAGTGGAACTTTTCTTCGACGCCTTCGAAGCGGACGAGCAGGTTGACCATCCGATCCCTCCGGGTCTTGGGTGAATAGGGACTTTCTGGCGTAGGGGGTAAGAGCAAAGGCTGTGCCGGGGTGGAAAGTCATGAGATTCACATAAATACATATTCAGACGTTAGTTACACGCCGTTGAAAACCCTGCGCTGGGGGATGAATGCTCAGGCGGACTTACATCCGGAGGCAGAAATCGCCTACCGCGGCACTATAAGCCAATTTATATCAATGACTTACAACTTCGTTCCCTCGGGCTGTAAGTGCGAACTTACAAGTTCGGCCTCCGTGAGGGTGCCCGGCGTTCTCCTCCTCCGGGAGCCTGACGGCAAAGGCAATTATGAATTATAAATTTTGAATTATTAATTGTGCACCATTCGGACGCGTTTCAATTCACAATTCATAATTCAAAATTCATAATTGTCGTTCGTGAACTAACCGCCTTGATTCGAGGTCACGCATCCCGAGCCACTCTCCCCCCCGCCAGCTTACAATGCCCCCCTCATGAGTCCCTTCCTCAAAAAATGCGCCCGCTGTGGGCAGCTCCTGGATCCCGGCGACTCCGGCCTCGTCTGCTCCTCCTGCCGCCAGGCCCTCCCTACCATCGGCTCCGAACCCGGCGCCCCAACGAAACCCGCGCCCCTTCCCTCCGTCGTCGGCGACCACCCCATCGAATCCGTCGTCGGCGTCGGAGGCATGGGCACCGTCTACCTCGCCCGTGAACCCGTCATCGGCCGCCGCGTCGCCCTCAAAGTCCTCAAGCACGACCTCCTCTCCCCCGAGGGAATGGAACGTTTCCTCGAAGAAGCGGTCGTCACCGGCCTCCTCCCCCACCCCGGCATCGTCCCCGTCTACCGCGTCGGCCGCGACCCGAAATACGGCCCCTTCTATACCATGAAACTCGTCGAAGGCCGCTCCCTCGCCGACATCCTCACCGGCCTCCGCGACGAAAAACCCGACGACGTCGAGAAGTACACGCTTCCCGCCCTCCTCGGCATCTTCCAGCGCGCCTGCGAGGCCGTCGCGTTCGCGCACCACCACGGGCTGGTGCATCGCGACCTGAAGCCCGCGAACATCATGATCGGGGAGTTCGGCGAGGTGATGGTGCTCGACTGGGGGCTCGCGCGCTCGGTGGACGAGCGGGGCGACCGGCAGCGCCCCGCGGTTCCGGCGGCGCAGGAGCTGGGGCTCAAGGTGGAACCCGACTCGAAGTTTTCGCGCGCGGGCGCGGTGCTGGGGACGGCGGGATACATGTCGCCGGAGCAGGCGCGCGGCCAGGCCGCCACCGCCAGGCCGCCCAGCGACGTCTACTCGCTCGGCGCCATCCTCTACCAGATCCTGACCCTGCGCATGCCGGTCGACGGCCGCCCGGACGAGGCCATCGGGCGCACCACGCGCGGACAGGTGGTTCCCGTCGAAAAGCGCCCGCTCGGCCGCAACGCCCCGCGCGCCCTCTGCCAGGTCGCGATGAAGGCGCTCGCGCTGGATCCGGGGAAGCGCTACCCGAACGCGAAGGAGCTGGCGCGGGAGATCGAGGTGTATCTGGAGGGGCGCAGTCCCTGGGTCGAGCGGTCGGACGGGTGGGAGATGGTGTCGGGGAAATGGGAAGCGTCGCCGGACGAGGTGCGCTGCATCGCGGGGCCGCACGCGCGGCTGATGCACGAGGCGCGGCTGACGGGCGACGTGCGCCTCTCGGCGACGGTGCACGGGATGCCGGCGCGGTCGGCCTGGCGGCTCGAGATCCGGCTCGGACTGCGCGCGGCGAACGCGCTCGACGCCTACCTGTTCCGCGTCGCGGCGGGCGACGACGGTGGCGTGGAGTTTTACCGGAGCGGCGTGATCGTCGCGCGGCGCCTCGACGTCCGCCTCGACCCGCACGAGGACCACCGCCTCCTCATCCTCCGCGACGGCGACCGGCTCACGCTCACGATCGACGGCGAGCGCGTCGTCGAGCACCGCGACGTCTTCCCGCTCCGCGGCCAGCGCATGGAAATCGGCACTGAGGACGCCGGCCTCAGGGTCAGCGACATCCGCCTCGAAAGCCGCGGCGCTCCCCTTCAGCTCGCCTTCCTCGAACTTCCCGACAAGATCCTCGCCATGGGGCGCGCGAAGGAAGCCCGCGAGCTCTATCGCGAAATGGCCGAGTCGCACCCCGATCGCGCCGAGGGGCTGATCGCGCGCTACAAAGCGGCGGTGTGCTCCGTCGAGATGGGAGAGCGCGAGGAAGCGCTGGCCGATCTCAAGATGCTCGAGGGGACGAGCCACGAGGCGCTTCAGGCGCTGGGGCGGGCGCGGCTGGGGATGAAAGGGAAGAGCCTGAAGGAGACGTGGGCGGCGCTGACGGAGGGGTGCGAGAAGTACCGGAACGATCCGGTGCGGATCGAGATGTGGACGATGCTGCTGCTCGCGGTGGATCGCGTGGAGCGCGAATCGGCGGCGAACGCGCGGGCGCTCTACGTGCAGCTGCTGGGGATGCCGTGGTTGAGCGCGCAGGAGGCGATCCAGGTGTGCGCGGGGCTGATGCGGATGGCGGCGGCGGCGGGAGGGCCGACGAAGATGCGCGGCGAGGCGCTGTCGGTTCTGGACACGCACCCGACGCAGCTCGCGACGCGCATGGAGCTGCACTCGATCCTGTCGCGCCTCGGGACCCCGCCCGAGGCCCTGGGCTCCGTGCGGGCGGCTCTTCAGAAAACGCTCGACCTGAACGAGCAGATCACGCGAGGAGACCGCGCGCGCCTCCTCCTCTGGCTGATTGAGACCTACCTTTCGGCCGGCGACGTCGCGGGCGCGGAGCGCTGGCTCGCCACGGCCGATTCCTCGCTCAGCCATCCCTCGGCCGCCGGCATCTGGACGCGGAACTGGCGCGCGCTCGTGGCGGCGGCGCAGGCGAAGTACGACGAACTGCGGAAGGTGCTGTCGGCGCACGAGAAGGCGTACGGAACCGGGACGAGCGCCCAGCACTTTCTCGGCATGCTGCTCGGGGGGATCGCGGCGGGCGGAGGTGCGGACGCCGGGAAGCTCTGCGCGCACCTGGCGGAGTCGCAGGATCGCGCGCCGGAGTGGCGCCCGCCGGCCGAGGCGATCTCCGGCCGGGCGCCGATCTCCTCGTTCACGTCCTGGGTCGCCGGGCAGCCCCGCGAAGCGCGGTGCGCGCTGCTCCTCGCGGGCAGCCTCGTCTCCAGCGCGCGCGGCGTCGGGGCCGAGGCGGACCAGCTCCGCGGCCTCGCCGCGCGCGAGACCGAGGGACGCGCCTTTACGGCGTGGTTCCTGCAGAAACAGGAAGCGCAGGGACAGGTGTGCAAGACGGTCGCGACGAAGCCGCCGGGGTAGCGGGTGCGGAGCCGCGGGGTCCGGCGGAAAGGACCGTTGAATCCGACTACCGCCCCTTTTTCCCCACCACGACGAGCCGCGCTGCGTTGACGTCGTACGCCGACCCGTCGAGCCCGCCGTACACGCCAATCTCGCGGAACCCCGCCTCCTCCATCCGGTCCCTCATCTCCTGCCCCGAGTAAATCGTGTGATGGAACCGGAACGTCCGCGTACGCCCCTTCCGAATCAGCGTCCACTCGTTCCGGATCCGCGTCCACCCGTCGAAGATCTCGTGCCGCTCGACGACCATGGACCCGTCAGGATGTGCGCGCGACGTGGTCCCCTGAAAGATCCGCGCGAGCCGCTCCTTCCCCATGAGTTCGAGCACGAGCACGCCGCGGGACTTCAGCGAGGCGTACAGGTTGCGCAGCACGGCGCGGTCCTCGTCCTTGTCGTCGAAGTAGCCGAAGGAGGTGAAGAGGCTGACGGCGAGGTCGTAGGCCTCGGGCCGGACGAAATCGCGCATGTCGCTCTCGACCCATTCGACGGACGCGCGCCCCGCCCGCGCGAGCGCACGGGCCTTCGCGAGCAGGAACCGCGTCCGGTCCACGCCGGTGACGCGGAAGCCGCGCCGCGCGAGCTCGATGGAGCATCGTCCGGGGCCGCAGCAGAGGTCGAGAGCGGCCTTTCCCGACGGGCGGGCGAGGCGAAGCAGCGCGGCGATTTCCGCGCGGGTCCCGGCGAACCGTTCCTCAGGGAACATGAAAGGATACGTCTCGATCCAGAACCGGTCGTCGTCGAACCACTCCCTCCTGTGGCGCGGGCGCATGCACGGTTCCCTCGAAGGAGCCTCCGGGATCATAGGAGCGTCGCCCGGGGAATCGAAGCTGCGAAAGAGTGCCTCGATCAACTCGGCCCTCTCGACGGCGCTCAAGCCGAGAGCCTCCCTTAAAATCGATTTTCCCCTGCTGTTCATTCCCAGATCCTCGTGGCCTGCGCCCTGCGCATCGTACCTCCCGTCGCATCGGTACTCTTGCATCCGGGCTATCGGAGCAGCCAGAAGAGAAGACTCCAGGCTGCGAGGTGCAAGGATAACGTCAGGAGGGTCGAGATCACGAATACGCCGAACGACTTGTGCACGACGCCCGCGAGCGCAGGGAGGACCGCAAAGGCCCACGGGTAGAGTTGGAGAAGGGGATCCAACCAGCGCGAAGAGGCAAGGATTGCCTCGAACCACGCGTACAGGGTCACTATCCCGAGGAACGACCAGAGCATGCCCAGCCTGAACGCGTCTGACCACGTGCGCCTGAGTGGCCGACCCGAGTCATGCATGCGGCAGTCCCTTTGAAGCTGTCACGGCTTCAGCGTCTTCACCATTTCGATCAGGAACACCCTCCGGATCGCGTCGTATCCCCGGTCGTTCGGATCCTCGAGATTGCCGAAGTACCAGTAGTGCGGATCCTTCGCGTCGTAGTGGCGGTGCCATTTCTGGCGGCAGTGGATGCCGTGGCCGAGGAGTGCGGCGTGGATGTCGACGAGGTGGTCGAAGTACGAGTGGCCCTCGGTCGAGCCGAAGCCGTCGGTCACGCTGTCGCCGAGGCCGAGGAGCAGGACACGCCGGTCGGTCCACGGACGCGCGAAGGCCTCGCGCAGCACCGCCGGCCCAGCCGGCCCGCGGCCGACGGGACGGGCGAGGAAGAAATGCCGATAGCCCAGCACGGCCGCGATGGCTAGCGCGCCGAATGTTCCGAAGATGAGAAGTCGTTTCTTCACGCCTTGTCGTCGCCTCCCGAATGCTCAGCCGCAGGCCCCTTGCCCTTGACCTTGCCCTTGACCTTGCCCTGCTTTTCGCGAGATCGAGCGGCAGGTCCAGGTCGAACGACAGGGCAAGGTCAAGGGCAAGGTCAAGGGCAAGGGGGCCGCTTCGCGGCCAA
>JACPRD010000193.1 GCA_016190145.1 Planctomycetota bacterium
GCCTGGTGGGAACAGGAATAACTCCGCCACCGCCCCGCCGCCGCCTTCGCCCGCTGGCTCCTGAAAAAAGCCGCCACCATCCGCGTCGGCACGAACCGCGAACGCGACTAGTTCGTCGAGGCGGGCTTCCCCCCCGACCGCGTCTTCTGCGTCCCCGTCGCCGTCGACGTCGAGGCCTTCGATGCCCCCGCCCGCCGGAACTTCCGCGGCGAACTCCTCAACAGGCCCTTCACCTCCCTCGTCGCCGCCGCCGGCCGCATGGTCTACCAGAAGGACTTCCCCACCCTCCTCCAGGCCGCGGCGCTCCTCCCGCCGAACGCCCTGGTCGCGATCGCCGGCGACGGCCCCCGGCGCCGCCGCCTCGAAGCCGCCGCGCCCCCCAACGTCCGATTCCTCGGCAACCTCCCCCACGCCGACGCGCGCGACCTCTTCCGCGCCGCCGACGTCTTCGCCCTCTCCAGCGTCTACGAGGGGACGGGTCTCGTGATGGTGGAAGCGGCGGCCGCGCGGAAGCCGATCGTCGCGACGGACGTCGCGGGGGCGGCGGACGTCGTCGTGAACGGCGTGACGGGTTTCGTCGTCCCGGTGCGCGACCCCGTCGCGCTCGCCGCGCGCCTCGTCGAGCTGATCGAGGACCCCGGCCGCGCCGCCGCGATGGGCCGCCGCGGCCGCGAGCACGTCCACGCGCGCTTCGGGCCGGCGAGGACTGAGGAAGGGCTGCTCGCGATGTGGGAGAAAACGGTGCGGTGAAAGTGCTGATGCTGACGCAGGTCGTGGACCCGGAAGCGGACGTCCTGGGGTTCGTGCCGGGGTGGATCCGCGCGCTCGCGCGCCGGGTCGAGCGGCTCTACGTGCTGGCGGGGCGCGTCGTGCCGTGCGACCTGGGCCCGAACGTCGAGGTGATGTCGCTCGGAAAGGAGGAAGGCAAGGGCCGCCTGACGCGCCTCGCGCGTTTTTTCCTCGGCATCAAGAACGCCGTCTCGCGCCGCGGCGCCGACGTGATCTTCGCGCACATGAATCCCGAGTACGTCATCGCCGCCGCGCCGGTCTCGCGCGCGCCGGTCGTGCTCTGGTACACGCACACGGCGGTCACGAAGAAACTCAAGCTCGCGGTACGGCTCTCGCGGCTCGTGGCGACGGCGACGGCGGAGTCGTTCGGGGTGAAAAGCGCCCGGGTGCGTCCCATCGGGCACGGGATCGACCTGTCGCAGTTCGCGGTGACGGATCCGCCGGGCGGATTCAACGTCCTCTCCGTCGGCAGGCTCGACGCGATCAAGAACATGGAGTGCGTGATCGAGGCGGCGGCGCTCCTCCGGAGCAGGTACCCGGAGATCCGCGTGACGCTCGCGGGAGACGGTCCGCGGCGCGGGAAGCTGGAAGAGCTGGCGAGCGAGCGCGCCGTCCGGGTCGATTTTCGCGGCAAAGTCCCCTATCCCGGAATCCCGGCCCTCTACCGGGAGTGCGACGCGTTCGCCTCCGCCAGCCGGAGCGCGCTGGACAAGGCGATTCTCGAAGCGATGGCGAGCGGCCGGCCGGTGGTGTCGTGCAACCGCGCGTATGCGGGATTCGCGCCGGCGGGGCTGACGTTTCCGGACGGCGACGCCGCCGGAATGGCGGGCGCGCTCGAGCGGGTGCTCGGGGGGGACCGGGCGGAGCTGGGGAGGAACGCGCGGATGAGGGTCGAGAAGGAGCACGGGCTGGAGGCGATGATGGACCGGCTGGTTGGGGTATTGGCCGAGGCTTCGGGCAGGGAAAGGTAAAGGGGAAGGTAAAGGAAAAGGGAAGGACAAGGGCATGTGCGGGATCTGCGGAATTCTGCGGCGCGACGGAGCCCCGGCCGACCGGGCGCTCGCGGAGTCGATGCGCGACGCGATGCCGCACCGCGGGCCTGACGCGCGCGGGGTGCACTCCGCGGGGCCGGTGGCGCTGGGGCACGTCCGACTGTCGATCATCGACCTCGCCTCCGGCGGCCAGCCCATGTCGACGGAAGACGGCCGCTTCACCATCGTCTTCAACGGCGAGATCTACAACCACCGGGACCTGCGGAAGGAACTCGAGCCGAAATACCGCTACCGCACCGCGAGCGACACGGAGTCGCTGCTCCACGGATTCCGCGAGTGGGGCCCCGCGCTGCTCGACCGCCTCGAAGGCATGTTCGCGTTCGCGCTCTGGGACGCGGAAAAGGGAGAACTGTTCTGCGCGCGCGACCGGCTGGGGAAGAAGCCCTTCTACTACGTCGACCGTCCCGATGTTTTCTTTTTCGCGAGCGAGATCAAGGCGCTCCTCCGTTACCCCGGCCTCGCCCGCGCAGTCGACCCCGAGGGCCTCGACCTCTACCTCGCCCTCGGCTACACCCCCGCCCCCTGGACCCTCTTCCGCGGCGTCCGGAAACTCCCCGCCGCCCACAGCCTCGCCGCCGGCCGCACCACCGCCGTCCGCGAATACTGGGACGTCCGCCCCGAGAAGGTCGAGCCGACGGAGGAAGCGGTGCGCGAGCGGGTCCAACGCGCCGTGATGAAGCGGCTGATCAGCGACGTCCCGGTGGGGACGTACCTCTCGGGCGGCATCGACTCCACGATCGTCACGGGCCTCGTCGCGGCGGGCCATCCCGGCCTCCATACCTTTTCCGCGGGCTTCGCCTCTTCCAATGCGGACAAGTTCAACGCCGACCTCACGCTCGCGCGCGTCGCCGCCGCGCGGTTCGGCACCGTCCACTCCGAAGTCCTCGTCGACGACGCCGTCGACCTTCCCGCGCTCGTCCGCAAGGTCGCCTGGGCCCTCGACGAGCCTATCGCGAACCCCGCTTCCATCCCCACCTACCTCGTCGCGAAACTCGCGCGCGAGAAAGGCGTCCCGGTCCTGCTCTCGGGTGACGGGGCCGACGAGCTGTTCGCGGGCTACGACCGCTACCTCTCCGACGCGCTCGTCTCCTCGTACCGCCGCGTCCCCGGCTGGGCCCGCGCGATGGCGTCGCCGTTCATGCGGATGAACGTGAATCTCGGCAAGCTGGACCGCAAGGCGCGCCTCGCGCCCGGCCCGGACCGCTACCTGACCTGGCACGAGAACTTCGCGAGCGGCGAGCGCCGGTCGCTCTCGGCGGCGCCGCTTCCGCAACCGGATTTCGTCCGTGAAGTCGTGGGCCGCGTGGTCGGACGCAACCAGGACGAGTGCTTCCAGGAGCGCCTGCTCTACACGGACCTCAAGCTCTGGATCGCCGAGGAATCGAACATGCGCATGGACAAGATGAGCATGCTCGCCTCCGTCGAGACGCGCGCGCCGTTCCTCGACCATCACCTCGTCGAATTCGCGGCCGGCATCCCGTTCGCGGAAAAGATCCGCGGCCGGCGCTACAAGGCGCTTCTGCGCGATGCCTTCCGCGATCTGCTCCCGCCCGAAATCCACCGCCGCTCGAAATGGGGTTTCATCCCGCCCGCGTCGGAGTGGCTGCGGGGCCGCCTGAATCCGCTCGCGCGGGAGATGTTCGAGCCGAAGAAGCTCCGCTTCTTCCGGCCGGACTCCGTGAAGAAGCTGTTCGACGACCATGTGGCGAAGCGGGCGTATCACCTGCCGCGGCTCTGGGCGCTGCTGGGGTTTCAGCTCTGGCAGGAGGAGTATCTGAAATGACCCTCCGCCCACCGTGCCGTTCCCGTACCCCCGCCCGTGCCCGCGCCCGCGCCCGGCTTTTCGACTTCGTCTCCACCTCACGTTCGTGCGAACGACCGGGCGCGGGCGCGGACACGGGCGCGGGAAAAGCCTCATGAACCTCCACTACATCTCCAACGCCCGCATCCCCTCCGAACGCGCGAACACCCTTCAGACCATGAAAATGTGCGAAGCCTTCGCCCGTGCGGGCGCGAAAGTCACCCTCTTTCACCCTTACCGCGTCCAGCCGAAGGCGATGAAAGCCATCACCGACGTCTTCGCCCACTTCGGCGTCGAGAAAAACTCCTTCACGATCCGCCGCCTCCCCGCGCTCGACCTCCTCCCCGCCGCCGAGAAAACCGGCATCGGCGCCGCCGCGCGCGGCGCGTTTCTCCTGCAGACCTGGACGTACACCGCGATCGCGGTCCCGCTCATCGCGATGATGGAGAAGGGCGTCGTCTTCACGCGCGAGATTTTCGCCGCCGCCGCCCTCGCCCCCATCCGCCGCGCGCGCGGCCTCAAGGTCCTCTACGAAGCCCACACCCTCCCCAACACGAAGCTCTCCCCCGTCCTCCGATCCGTCGACGGCGTCGTCTGCGTCTCCGAAGGCCTCGGCACCCAGCTCCGCGAGGCCGGCGCCAAACGCGTCCTCGTCGCCCCCAACGGCGTCGACCTCGCCCGCTTCGAGAACCTCCCCACCCGCGCCGAAGCCCGCGCCCGCCTCGGCTGGGACGCCCGCCCCGTCGCGGCCTACACGGGGCAGCTTTTTGCGTGGAAGGGTGTCGCGACGCTCGCCGCCGCCGCCGCGCGCCTCCCCGGCGTCCGCGTCCTCCTGATCGGCGGAACCGGCAAGGAGCTGGAAGACTACCGCGCCAAAGCGAAGACCTGCCCCAACCTGGAAGTCGCCGGCCAGCTCCCCCCTGCCGAAATCCCCCTCCGCCTCCGCGCCGCCGACGTCCTCGTCCTCCCCAACACCTCCCAGGACAAGGAATCCCGCGAGCACACCTCCCCGCTCAAACTTTTCGAGTACATGGCCAGCGGCACACCCGTCGCCGCGAGCGACCTCCCCAGCATCCGCGAAATCGCGACGCCGGAGAACTCCCGGCTGTTCCCGCCGGACGATCCGGTCGCGCTCGCCGCGGCGGTGACGTGGCTGCTGGAACATCCCGGTGAGGCGGCGGATCTTGCGGAGAGGGCGAGGGAGGATGTGCAGAAGAGGACGTGGATCAATCGGGCGAGGGCCGTGCTGGAATTCGCCAAGGGGCGCCCCCTGGACGGCGTCTGAGCGGGCCCGAGGACGATTCATCCCGGAAGAGCGAACCGGCCCGGCGATGGCGGCGCCAAGCGCCTATTTTGCGGCTTCTTTCAGCGCCTCGGCCCACCGGGCCCGGAGGTCCGAACCCGTCTCCGTAGAGAGACTGTCCAGCCAGGACTCGATGTAGTCGCGCCGCAGGTCCCTGACCTCTTTCAGCAGGCGATCGATGTCCGCGCGATCCTGCAGGCGCCACGCCTTAAGCTTGTAGAGGACGAGATCTTCGGGCGTCGCGACCGGGACCTTGCGATCTCCGAATTCGCCGGGAACGGCCTGGGCGAGGGCGGCCCGATCGTGAGGCGTCCGCGAAATATGGACGTCCAGTCTCGGGCCACCGGTCTTGAGCAGCACGAACCGGCGCTCGAACAGCCACCTCATTTCCAGCGCCGTAACCCGGGCGCCGGAAGCCATAAGCGCCTGCTTAAGGAGCCCGGCATGCCGTTTCCAGGCCGGCACGACGATGTCGACGTCGCGTGTCAGCCGCTCCGGCAGCCACCACGACAGAGCAAGCCCGCCGATGACGAGCCAGGGCAGCTTCCGATCGTCGAACGCGATCGAAACCTGCCGCACCAAATCAGTTACGCCCAAGTCGCTCTCCGCCTCGCTCGCGCCGGCATGCCCGCGCGAAAGCTGGCCACGTCCCGCTCCAGCCGGCGAAGTGCCTCGTAGACTCCCTTTCGCGGCACGCGGCTTGGAGGACGCGGGTGGTCTCGTCGATGGGTCGGGCGGTTCGAGCGACGGTGGCTGCGACACAGGCTTCCCATGCACGAGATTTTACCTGCGCCGAGGCACGGGCACAAGGCGGCGCCCGCAGGATGTGTCGGCGCACTTTCTGCCGAAGGCATGGAATGCTTCAATGGCGGCAATGCGAATTCGAGAGGTTACATGAGTCGGCCATGGTCGATCTTCATCAGGATCCTGGCCTTCCTGAGCCTGAGCATGCCCGTCGTCTGCACCGGAATCGCCCTCGGGGCGTTCAGACAACAAGGCGGCTTTGGAGCAGGGCATCTGAGTCTCGATCCGATCATCGGGTGGATGGGCATGCCGGCGATGCTGTTCCTGGAGCGTATCCCTCTGCCTCGCTGGATCGAGCAACGGGATCTACTTCTGGTGATCGTGGTCCCCGCGCTCTTCAACGTGCTGATTCTCTGGGGGCCGCTCGCGTGGTTTCTGCTGCGACTGGCGCGCCGAAAACCCGAGGCACGGGCTCTCGCGATCTCTCATTCGCAAGGAGAGCACGGAACGGGGCGGGCCTAGCCACGCCAGTGGCGATCACGTGCGACCGCCCGCGCCGTTGGGCCGTGGTGGGGCTTCCATGTCAGGGTAGAATGCGCGTAATAATCGTTCGACGGAGCCACGCATCGAGAAGATCCTGAGAGTCTTCGAGGATCAGTCCGCGGCCGACGAGGCCGATCTGGACGAGTGGCTGGCGATGACTCCGGAAGAGCGCCTGATGATCGGCGAGGAATTGCGACAGGAGGTTTATGGAATTGTCGAAGGCGGGCTCGAGAGAGTTCTGAAGCTGGTCGACCACGAGGAAGATTGAGTTCCATTTCAGTTGCCGAACCGCGTCCCCCGCCGCCATCTCTGCTGCCCTCCCACCCGAACGGGGCAGGCGCCCGTCGGTACGGTCAACGCAGCGCTTCGCTGAGTGACTCCTGGAGCCTGCGGGTCTTGACGTCACCTGGCGTCATTTCTGCGACGGCCTCCTCGAGAAACCAGAGGAGTCGATCCATTTCTTCATCAGCGGGATCGAGCAGAAGCGCCAATCGAGCCTGCGGAATCGCCTCGTCAAAACGGAGTTCCTGTGTCAATCGCCGGGCTCTCGCCCTCAGTTCCTCCCGCCACTCTCGACGTTCACGCTCCGCGTTCTCGCCGGCGGTCAGCATCTGCCGGACCAGCTCCCCATCTCTGGCATCGTTGGTTTCCACTTGAGGCGTTTCGGACGGCGTGTCGATCGTCCCGACTCGGAGAACAGTACCGGTCGAAGGCTGCGCGCGGCAGCCCGCCGTGAACGACGTCACCGCCAGGACCGCGATGTTCGCCATCTGGAGGCTGTTTCCTCGGAATTTCGTCACCCACGCTCCCCGTAGTTTCGCGCTTCCAGTCTACTGCCTGGTCACCCCAACGCCGAACGCCGAACTCCGAACGCCGAACGCGCCGTTTCGCGTTGCTGGACGATCGACACGCGACAAGCGACCATGCCGCTCCCGCTCCGCATGAAACTCTTCCACCTCATCACCACGCTCGACATCGGCGGCGCCGAGAACCATCTGCTGTCGCTGCTGTTGCGGCTGCCGCGGGGGGAGTTCGAGATCGAGCTCGGATACCTCAAGGGTGCGGGCGGGCTCGCGCCGCGGTTCCGGGAAGCGGGGATCGCGGTGACGGACTTCCGGCTGAAGCATGCGGCGGACGCGGCGGTGGTGCGGCGGCTGGCGCACGCGTTCCGGGGGGCGGACCTCGTGCACACGCACCTGTTCAAGGCGGACGTATTCGGGGCGGCGGCGGCGAAGATCGCGGGGGTCAGGCGCCTCGTGTCGTCGAAGCACAACGAGGACCAGTACCTCAAGGATCTGGCGGCGGGGATGATCGGGCGGATGGCGGCGCGGGCGGCGGACCGGGTGGTGTGCATTTCGGAAGCGGTACGGGCGTTCATGGCGGAGCGGGGGTTGCCGGCGGAGCGGCTGCAGGTGATTCCGTACGGGCTGGAGATCCGGCCGGTGGACCTGTCGCGGCGCGACGCGGTGCGGGCGGAGCTGGGGGCGAGGGCGGGCGAGGTGCTGGTGGGGACGATGGGGCGGCTGGAGGAGCAAAAGGGGCAGCGTTTCCTGATTGACGCGATGCGTCAAATCCCCGCGCGGCTTGCGATCGTCGGGAAGGGTTCGCTCGAGGCGCCGCTCAGGGCGCGGGCGGCGTCGCTGGGCGACCGGTGCGTGTTCGCGGGATTCCGGGCGGACGTGAACGCGGTGATGTCGGCGTTCGACGTGTTCGCGCTGCCGTCGCTCTGGGAGGGGTTCGGGCTGGTGCTGCTGGAGGCGATGGCGGCGGCGCGGCCGGTGGTCGCGGCGGCGGCGGGGGCGATTCCCGAGATCGTCGTGCACGGCGAGACGGGACTCGTGGTTCCGCCCGGGGACGAGGCGGCGCTCGCGCGCGCGCTGGCGGACCTTGTGGGCGATCCCGCGCGCGCCCGGGCGATGGGCGAGGCGGGGCGGAGGAGGCTGGAAGAGCGCTTCCCCATCGAACGCATGATCGACGCCTACGTGGCGCTGTACCGGGAGCTGGGGAAGTGACGCGGATCCCGATTCTGCTGGTGACGCGGCCGGGGATCGGCGGCGCGGCGCGGCACGTGCAGATGATCTGCGAGCTGATTGACAGGGACGCGTTCGAGGTGGTGGTGGCGGCGTCGCCGCTGGAGGATCCGAGATTCCTCGACCGGCTCGCGGCGACGGGGGTGCGGGTGGTTTCGGTTCCGATGCGCCGCGGGCCGCACCCGGCGGACGGCCTGGCGATGTGGAGGCTGCTGCGGCTGATGCGGCGGCGGCGGTTCTCGCTGGTGCACGCGCACACCTCCAAGCCCGGCCTGCTCGCGCGCCTCCCCGCGGCGACGCTCGGGTTGCCGACGCTGTACACGCCGCACGGGTTCTACTTTCACTACGACATTCCGGGCTGGAAGAAGTGGTTCTACCGGCAGATCGAGCGGTTCGCGGGGCGGTGCACGACGAAGCTGGTGTGCGTGACGGAGGAGGAATCGCGCCAGGCGCTCGAGGCGCGACTCGTGCCGCGCGAGGCGCTCGTGGTGCTGCCCAACGCGGTGCGGCTGGAGGAGTGCGCGGCGAAGCGGCCGCGCGAGGAGGTGCGGCGGGAATTCGGGATTCCGGCGCACGCGCCGATGCTCGCGATGGTGGGCCGGCTGGCGGCGCCGAAGGACCCGTTCACGCTCGTGCGCGCGGCCGCGAGGCTCGACCCGGCGGTGCACGTGCTGTTCGCGGGGGACGGGCCGCAGAAGGAAGAGGTGGCGGCGCTCGCGCGCGAGCTCGGCCTCGGCGGCCGCGTGCACGTGCCCGGGCATCGCGACGACCCGATGGACCTCACGGCGGCGGCGGACGTGTCGGTGCTGTCGTCGAAATGGGAAGGGCTGCCGTTCGCTCTTCTGGAGGCGATGGCGCTCTCCGTGCCGGTGGTGGCGAGCGATGTGAGCGGCTGCCGCGACGCGCTGGGAGGATCGGCGGCGGGGCGGCTCGTGCCGGTCGGGGATGCGGACGCGATGGCGCGCGCGCTCGGCGAGTTCCTGGCGAATCCGAAGCTGAGGGCGGAGGCCGGGGCGGCCGGGAGGGCGCGGGTCGAGGAGAAGTACAGTTCGGGGAAGTGGATCGCGCGGCTGGAGACGGTTTATCGGGATGCGGCGACGTAAGAGGCCTCATCGTCGTTGATCCTCCTTGATCGCTTTTCCAGAGCCTTTCTTATCGCCGTTCATCGCCGTTCTTTCACTTCTTGCGAAAAATTCAGGGCGATGAACGGCGATAAGAAAGACTCTGGAAAAGCGATAAAAGAGGATCAAAAGCGATGGAGCGGCGGCGAACCCTACCGTCCCAGCCTCTTCATCGCCTCCGCGACCGCCCCCCTCACCTCCCCATCGTCGTCCCCCGCGGCCTCCTTCAGCGCCAGCCGCGCCTTCTCCGCATCCGCCGCCGCGGCATTCCCGAGCGCCCTCGCGGCCGCCGCGCGGAACGTCGCGTTCCCCGCCTCGAACAGCCGCTCGCCGATCCGCGCGACCTCGGTCCCGGCCGGAGCCCACGTCGCGAGCGCCGTACACGCGGCCGCGCGCACGTCGGGGTGCTTCTCGGCGCACGCGTCGAGCAGAATATCCAGCGCTTCGCCGCGCGCGTTGCCGGGAGGCGCGCCGGGAAGTGCGAACGCGGCGGCGGCGCGCACGGCGGCGTCGGGGTCCTTCGCCGCGGCCTGCATGAGGATCGGAAGGGAGCTTCGTTCGAGCGGGCGGAGGCGCGCGAGCGCGCCCGCGGCGATGTGCCGGCCCTCGGGGTCCGTCCCGCGCAGCGCGGCCTCCATGCCGGGGAGCAGGTGCGCGGCGAAGTCCCGCGGGAGGAGCATCCGGTCGCCCGCGAGATGCGGGGCCATCGCGCGGAGCGTGGCGAGGCGCACGCCGCGGTCGGCGTCGGCCAGCCCCCGGACGGCGCGCGGCACCGCGCGGCCGCGGTCGGGGTCGTGTTTGACTCCCGCGAACGCCGCCGCGGCGCGGACGCCCGCGTCCGCGTCGGCCAGCCCGGCGTCGACCGCGCTTTGGACCTCCGCGCGCCCCGGGTCCATCGCGCCGACGAGCTCGATCACCCGCGCCCGCAGCGCCGCGTCCCCTTCCCCCAGCCCCGCCAGCAGCGGCCCGACCGCCTCCGCCGCCGGGACGCGCAGCCTCTCCATCGAGTCGAGAATCGCCGGCCGGAGCGCCGGGACGTCCTGGAACACGGTCATGACGTGCCGCGCCGAGAGGTCCGGCCGCGTCCCCAGCAGCCGCGCCACCGCCTGCCGCCGCGCCGGGTCGTTCGACGCCATTTCGCGCACGATCTCCTCGCGCGCCGCCGCGAGCAGCTGCAGGAGCGCCGACGACACCTGCGGCCGGATGTCCGATTCCTCCTCCGCCACCAGCGCGTCCACGAACGGCCGCACGAACACCGGGTTGCAACTCTGCCGGATCGCGACGTAAAGATTGCCCGCTCCGTTGCGCGACGTGCGGAAGGCGTCGAGGATCGACGGCACCGCCGGCAGCCCGATCCCCACCACGGCCTGCGCCGCCGCGACGCGCACGCGGGCCTCGGGATCGTCGAGGGCTTTGACGAGGGCGGGAAGCGCCTTCCGCGAGGCCGAGCGCATCATGCCGAGGATGGCGACGGCCTGGCGGCGCCGTTCGGGGTCGCTCGACGTCATGAGTTCCGCCGCGGTGCCCGGGTCGTCGCCGGAGACGTCCGCGATCGCGTGGAGCGCGGCGCGGCGCACGCCCTCGTTGGAATCGCCGAGCGCCTTCACGAGCGCGGGCATCGCCTCCGCCGCCTTCGGCCCGAGTTTCTCGAGCTCCTTCGCCGCGTTGCACCGCTCCACCGCGTCGGCGCTGCCGAGCCGCGAGACGAGCCCGGATACGTCGACCGCCTCTTCCGCAAGACAGGTCGAGGCGAGAAGGAGAGCCAGTCCGGCGAAGGCACGCGTCATGGGGATTCTCGAAGCGACCCTGTGGGCGATTAGACGCGTTCGAGGAAGCGGGGTTCCGGCGAATGCGAACTTCACCTGAGGTGCGGGCCGCTGCCCTCCAGGCTCACTTCGCGCTCGCCTTGTCCACCCGCCTCCGGATCGTCGTCTTTGGATCGACCATCCCCCAGAGATCCACCGCCACGCCGTGCGGCGTGCGAAACGTCGCCGACGTGATCGGCGTCCCCTGGTGCGACTCCGGCTTCTTCTCGAACGGGATCCCCCGGTTTTCCAGCTCGAGCACGGTACCGTACAGGTCCGCCACCATGAACTGCAGCCGGATCGAATCGGGCGCCGTCGGCTTCTCCCCCGCGGGCGCCGGCGCGACGCTGAAAAAGAAGTCCTTCTCCGGGCTCGTGAACATGGCGTAGTCGTGCCCGAACGCGTTCGTCGGGAACCCCAGCACGTCGATGAAGAACCCCACCTCCGCCGCAAAATCCCCGACCCGGTACTCCGTGCACTGCTTCCAGCACGTCCCCCACTTGATCGGCCACTCGTGCGCCGGCTTCTTCCACATCTTCTTCCAGTCTTCCGGCGTCTTCGCCGCGCGTGCGACCTCGAGTCGGGCGGCGCCGTACTGCCGGGCGTCGGGAGTGGGGCGGTTGCTCATCGGTGGGCTCCGTGTGGGAGAAGGGGGTATTCTGCGGGGGAAGGGTCGGTGGATCAAGCTCCGGAATGCCGAGCCAGTCGCCAGTTACCAGTGACCAGTGGCCAGTGACCGGTTGCCGGAAGTCACTGGCCACTGGAAACTGGTAACTGGCAACTGGCACGCCGGCAGCCCCGACCGTCTATCATGTCAGCAGCCCCCCTTCCCGGAGCCCGCCCCTGTACATCACCGACGACGAAATCGCCCGCGCGGCGAAAATCCTCCAGACGGGAGGCCTCGTGGCCTTCCCCACCGAGACGGTCTACGGCCTCGGCGCCGACGCTTCCAATGAGGCCGCCGTGCGCCGCATTTTCGAGATCAAGGGCCGCCCCGAGCGCCATCCGCTCATCGTGCACCTTGCGGACGCGAACGCCGTCCCGGCGTGGGCGGCGGAATTCACGGAGCCGGCGCATCGCGTCGCGGCGCGGTTCTGGCCGGGGCCGCTGACGCTGATCGTGAAGCGGGGCGCGCGCGTGCTCGACATCGTAACGGGCGGCCAGCCGACCGTCGGCCTGCGCGTGCCGGGCCACCCGGTCGCGCTCGCGCTTCTCAGGGCCTTCGGCGGCGGCATCGCGGCGCCCAGCGCGAACCGGTTCGGAAAGGTAAGCCCAACGACGGCGCAGCACGTGTACGACGATCTCGGGACCGCGGTGGACCTCGTTCTCGACGGCGGCCCGTGCGCGGTCGGGATCGAGAGCACGATCCTCGACCTCTCTTCGGCGGAGCCTTCGATCCTGCGCCCCGGCGGCGTGAGCCGCGAGGACATCGAGCAGACGCTGGGAAGGGTGGTGCCCGTGAAGGTGGGAGGGTCGGTGCGCGCGCCCGGGCAGATGGAGTCGCACTATGCGCCGAAGGCGAAAGTCGTGCTGGCGAAGGCGGACGACCTGGTGCGCGAGGGCGACCGGCTGCGCGCGAAGGGAAAGAAGGTCGCGATCCTCACCAACGTGATGCCCCCCGAACCGCCGATCGGCATCGAGACGATCCTGCTGCCGGTCGGGCTCGCGGAAATGGCGCGCGGACTCTACGAGGCCCTCCGCGAAGTCGACCGCCGCGGGTTCGACACCGTGGTCGTCAGCGTCCCGCCGTCGGTCGGGCTCGGACTCGCCGTCGCCGACCGGCTCGAAAAGGCCGCCGGCCCGAAGACCGCGGAAGAGCCGTAGAACGACCGTTCCTCGTTACTCGTTTCTCGTTCCGAGGATCGAGGGGGCGCGGCGCGCACCACCCATGAACGTTCTGCGCGCGCGCAAAAGTCACCCTCCTCCCAACGGAGCTGAACGAGAAACGAGCAACGAGAAACGAGGAACGAGCGTAGCTAGCTCTCCGCCTTCGCCCCGAGCATCGGCCCCCCGGCCTCCGCGAGGAACCCTTCGAAAACGCGCAGCATTCCCTCGGCGACCCTCCCCCATTCGTACGCGCGAATCCGCTTCAGCCCCTCCTGAACCCGCACCTGCGCCTCGGCCGGCTTTTCGCGGACGTCGCGAAGCGCCCCCATGAGCGCCTCCACGTCGTCGACCGGAACGACGAGCGCGGTCGAGGCGTCGGCGAAATCCTGCGTGCCGCATTTCGTGCAGATCACGGGCACCCCGCACGCCATGGCCTCCGCCGCCGGGTTCGACCAGCCCGCGGTGCGCTCCATCGTCACCAGGACGTCGGAGTCGCGGTAGTGCTGCACCAGCTCGTCCTGGTCCCGCCCGCTCACCTGCTCGATCCGCCTCCGCTGCGAGAAAAACCTCCACGGCAGCCGCTTGAATTCGTCCGTCACGGCGAGTACGCGCGCGTCCTTCCAGCCCAGCCGCCGGAATGCTTCGAGCACGACGGGAATCGCCTCGCGTTTCTTGTCGATCCGCCCGACGACGGAGATCGTGAACGGGCCGGGGCGGCGCGGGCCGGGCTGGAACTGCTGGAGGTTGACGCCGCCGGGGATCGCGACGCCTTTCACGCCCGGCAGGTACTCGACCCACGCCGAGGAGTTTCCGATCACGAGGGTGTCGGGGTGGTCCCGCAGAAAGACCTGGTACTTCGAAGCGTAGCGGTCGCCTATGGCGACGAGCGCGCGCAGTTTTCCGGGAGCATTGGCGAGGAGGTGCAGGAGGCCGACGTCGCCGCAGAGGGTCACGTCGTACGGGTGCGCGTTGAGCGTGTCGAGCGGGCGGAAATGAAACCCGGACTTGAACCAGTCCGGAGGCGTCACGTCCGGCTTGAACACGGCGTAGTGGTGGCCGCGCCGGACGAATTCGTTTCCGAGTTCGAGGAAGCGGCGGACGCCGCCGGCGATCTGGACGTGGGGAAGCAGGGCGCGGATCGTAAGCAAGGTCGTAGATAATAACCGCGAGCGGGAAGCCGGGGAATTCCGCTTGACATCCCGGGATCGGACCTTACATTCGCCTAACATTCAAAAAGGGGGCCGCCCATGCCGCAGCTGTTCCAACGCCCGACGCCGAACGCCGAACGCCGAACCCCGCGGCTCGAGGACCTTCCAAACGTCGGTCCTTCCGTCGCCGGAGACCTCCGCCGCCTCGGCATCACCCGCCCGGCCGAGCTCCGCGGCCGCAATCCGCTCGCGATGTACCGCGCGCTCTGCCGCAAGGACGGCGTCCGCCACGACCCGTGCCTGCTGGACGTCTTCATGGCGCTCGCCGACTTCACGAAAACGGGGCGCGCGAAGCCGTGGTGGCACTTCACAGAAAAACGTAAGTCGATGAAGTTGATTCAGGGTCCCATTGCAAAAGGGAGGAAGGCATGACGTCGGCATTCGTGTGGCACGAGCTCAAGACGACGGACCTGGCCGCCGCGAAGAAGTTCTACGCGGGCGTGTGCGGCTGGAAGATGGAGGACATGGACATGGGCACCGGCCCGTACACGGTCCTCACGATCGGCGAGCGCGGCATCGGCGGGATGTGCGCGTTCGGCAAGGAGGACAAGGCCCCGCCGCACTGGCTGTCGTACGTTTCGGTGGACGACGTGGACGCCGCATCGGAGCGTGCCGCCCGCTCGGGCGGCCGCCTGCTGGCGCCGGGCGTGTCCATTCCCGGCGTCGGCCGTTTCTCCGTGCTCGCCGATCCGCGCGGGGCGCTGATCTGCACCTGGAAGGGCGAGCGGCCGTCCGCCGCGGACGGGCCGTTCGCGCCGGGCGCGTTCTGCTGGAACGAGCTGGTGACGACGGATCCGGCGGCTGCGAAGCGGTTCTACGGCGAGGTGTTCGGCTGGGGCACGCAGGACTCCGAGGTCCCCGGCATGGGCACGTACACGCTCTGGAAGGACGGCGGCGAAGACAGGGGCGGCATGATGAAGAAGCCGCCGCAGGCGCAGGGACCGGACGCGTGGATCCCCTACGTCCTCGCGGAGAACGTGGACGGCTGGGCCGGCCGCGTCACCAAGGGCGGCGGCCGTCTCTGGGTCCCTCCGACGGACATCCCGAACATCGGCCGTTTCTCCGTCTGCGCCGACCCGCAGGGCGCGACGTTCGCGCTCTACCGGGCGCAGGCGGTGTAGCACGCTGTCGAGCCCCCGGCTGAGACGGTAGCCGGGGGCTGACGGCGATGCCGAGCGCCAGAAGCCATAAGCCATGAGCGATAGGGAACGGCGGGCTGCCCTGCTGCAGACCGGGGGCGCGCCCGTCAACGCCGAACTCCGAACGCCGAACGCCGAACCCGGTTGCTCACGAACTTCTCAACAATCGTCAACCGTACGACTACAGTGTGCCGACCTCCAACGAGCGAGACTCTCCATGCCTCGGCACGCGATGACCGTCGAAGACCTCTGGGCCCTCCCCCGCGTCGGCGCCCCCCAGCCC
>JACPRD010000189.1 GCA_016190145.1 Planctomycetota bacterium
ACCGAGCATCCTGCACGAGGTATGCGAGGCGGACGGACTGTCCTTCCCGCGGCACGGCGCCGAGCAGGCCCACCGGCCGAGGGACGTGGCCCGATGACGCCGGGGCAACCACCCGCAGGGGGAAGGTGCCAATTCCCACCCGTGAAAGACGGGGGAGATAAGAGAAGGAACCGCTTCGCCGACCCTCCTTCTCCTCCCCTGGAATCGAGGGTTTTTTCGTGGCGCAGGTAACGCTGGGGCTGATCGGGCTCGGGACCGTGGGGACGGGCGTGGTGCGCCTGCTCCGCGAGAACGGGGACCTGATCGAAAAGAAAACCGGGATCCGGTTCCGGCTGAAGCGCATCGCGGACCGCGGGATCCGCGAGTTCCGCGAATTCGCCCTCGACGGCTACGAGCTGTCGGAGTCCGCGGACGCCGTTCTCGACGACCCCGAAATCGAAATCGCCATCGAGCTGATCGGCGGCTACGAGCCCGCGCGCACGTACCTGCTCCAGGCCATCGAGCGCGGGAAACACGTCGTCACCGCCAACAAGGCGCTTCTCGCGAGGTTCGGGGGGGAGATCTTCGCGCTGGCGGACCAGGTCGGAGTGGAGGTGGGTTTCGAGGGAAGCGTCGCCGGCACGGTGCCGATCATCCGGGTGCTGCAGGACGGTCTGGCCGCGAACCGCATCGAGAAGGTGGCGGGGATCGTGAACGGCACCACGAACTACATCCTCACGAAGATGACGGAGGAGGGGCTCGACTACGAACCGGCCCTCGCGCAGGCGACGGCGGCGGGGTTCGCGGAGGCGGATCCGACGCTCGACGTGGACGGGGAGGACGCGGCGCACAAGCTCGCGATTCTCGCGACGCTCGCGTTCGGCGTGCGGCCGGAGGCGAAGGACATTCACGTCGAGGGGATCCGCGGGCTCGGGCAGGAGGACATCCGGTTCGCGCGGGAGTCGGGGTACGTGCTGAAGCTGCTGGCGATCGGCCGGAAGACGAACGGCCACGTCGAGCTGCGCGTGCATCCCGCGCTGGTGCCGAAGACCCACCCGCTCGCGTCGGTCCGCAACGAGTTCAACGCGGTGTTCGTGCGCGGCGACGCTTCGCGCGAGACCATGTACTACGGCCGCGGGGCGGGCCAGATGCCGACGGCCTCGGCGGTTCTCTCGGACATCATCGAGATCGCGGAGCGCTCCCTGCACGACTGCCGCCGGCCCGAGTGCCGCGCCGCCGTGCGCGCCCGAAAACGGTCGCTCTACTGGTCCTCCGACCGCTTCCGGCCCGTCGACGGCATCCGCTCGCGCTACTACCTGCGGTTTCCCATCGTCGACGCGCCGGGGGCGATCGGGACGCTCACCACCATCCTCGGCCGCCACGGCGTCTCCATCGCCGCGGTCCACGCTTCCATCGTGGACGCCTCCGCGAACAAGGGCCGGATCGAGATCCTGACGCACGAGGCGCTGGAGAGCGCGGTGAAGGAGTCGTGCCTGGAGATCGGGAGGACGGGAATCCTGAGGGAGAAGGAACGATTGATCCGGGTGGAAGAATGACGGGCGCGCCGGACCTGACGAAGGCGTTCCGGGTGACGGCGGGGCCGGAGCCCGCCACGAACCGGAAGGTCCTGAAGAAGCTCGCCCCCGCGAAGGCGGGCGACCGCGGGCGCGTGCGCGCGCCGGCGACGACGTCGAACATCGGCCCGGGGTTCGACGCGTTCGGGCTCGCGCTCACGCTCGAGAACGAGGCGACGTTCGAACCGGCGGAGCGCTGGGAGGTGCTGATCGCGGGCGAGGGCTCGGAAGTCCTCCCCACGGACTCCACCAATCTCATCGCGCTGGCCTGCGCGCTGGGGCTCGAGGCGTGGAAAACCCCGATGAAGGCGCGCATCACCTGCGTGAATCGCGTTCCGCTGGGCCGCGGGCTCGGCTCGAGCGCCGCGGCGATCGTGACGGGCCTCGCCGGGGCCGCGGCCCTCTCGGGGCGCGAGCCGGGGCGGGACGAGATCCTCGAGCTCGCTCTCACTCTCGAACCCCATCCCGACAACCTCGCGGCCTGCCTCTGGGGCAGCTTCACCATCGCGGCGCCGCCCCACGTCGTCACGCTGCCGTGGCCCGACGCGCTCCGCATCGTCGCCGCCATTCCGGACTTCGCCGTCGAGACCGCGAAAGCCCGACAGATCCTGCCGAAGCAGGTGTCCCTGCAGGACGCCGTCCATAACATCGCCCGCGCCGCCACGCTCGCCGCGGCGGTCGCGAGCGATTCGTTCATTCCGACGTGGGCCCTCGACGACCGACTTCACCAGGACCACCGGGCCCCGCTCGTGCGGGCCTGGCCGGCCGCGCGCGAAGCCGCGATCCGCGCGGGCGCGCTGGGGGCGGCGATCAGCGGAAGCGGCCCGACGGTCGTGGCGTTCACGCAGGACCACGCGCCGGACGTCGGAAAGGCGATGGTCGCGGAATTCGTGAAGGCCGGCGCCAGGGCCCGGGCGCTTGAGCTCGGCCCGGCGGCCGGGGCCAGCTGGAAACGGTAAGGAGATCACCAGGATGTCCAACGACAGGCTCAACGGACTGAAATGCCGCGAGTGCGGCACGATCACGACGATCGGCCCGAAGTACGTCTGCGAGGACTGCTTCGGCCCGCTCGAAGTCGTCTACGACTACGACGCGATCCGGTCGCGGATCTCGCGCGAGAAGATCGCCGCGGGGCCGCATTCGATCTGGCGCTACCTGGACCTGCTGCCGGTCAGCGAGGACTGCATCGTCACGCTTCACGAGGGCATGACCCCCCTCGTCGCTGCCCCGCGCCTCGGAAAGGAAATCGGCCTCCGAAATCTCTTCATCAAGAACGACTCCGTCAACCCCACCTTCTCGTTCAAGGACCGGGTCGTCGCGTGCGCCGTGTCGCGCGCGAAGGAATTCGGATTCGATACGGTGTCGTGCGCTTCCACCGGAAACCTCGGCGGCTCGGTCGCGGCGTTCGGGGCGGTGAGCGGGATGCGGCCGGTGGTGTTCGTTCCGGCGGACCTCGAGCCGTCGAAGATCGTGGGCATCGGCGCGTACGGGCCGACGCTGATCGCGGTGGACGGGAGCTACGACGACGTGAACCGGCTGTGCGCCGAGATTTCCGCGACGAAGAAATGGGCGTTCGTGAACATCAACCTGCGGCCGTTCTACAGCGAGGGGTCGAAGACGCTGGGGTACGAGGTCGCGGAGCAGCTCGGCTGGCGCGCGCCGGACCACGTCGTGGTGCCGATCGCGAGCGGGTCGCTTCTGTGCAAGATCCACAAGGGCCTGCACGAGTTCGAGACGCTGGGCCTGATCGGGCCCGTGAAGACGCGGATCTCGGGCGCGCAGGGCTCGGGCTGCTCGCCGGTCGCGACGGCGTTCGCCGCGGGGCGCGACGAGATCGTTCCGGTCCGGCCGGCGACGATCGCCAAGTCGCTCGCGATCGGCAATCCGGCCGACGGGATTTACGCGCTCGACATCATCCGGAAGACCGGCGGCGCGGCGGACTCCGCGACCGATCCGGAGATTATCGACGCGATGAAACTGCTCGCGCGGACCGAGGGGATCTTCACGGAAACCGCCGGCGGGGTGACGGTCAGCGTGCTCCGGAAACTCGCCACGCGGGGGAAGATCGGGCGCGACGAGGTCACCGTCGCGTACATCACCGGTAACGGCTACAAGACGCAGGAAGCGGTCGCGCCGACGCTTCCCCAGCCTCCCGTCATCCGCCCGACCGTGAAGGAGGTCGAGCGGGTCCTTGGTTCGTGAGGTTGTAGCGCGATTCCCGGGGCCATAAACCAGAAGCCATAAGCCATAAGGAAAGGCCGGGATCGCGCGCGGACCGACTCATCGGGCCAGCGCTTCGCGCACGAGCGCGCGGAGCACCTCCGAGCGTCTGACGATCCGCGCCGCCGGGGCCGCGGAGCGTTCGTAGAGGCCGACGAAGAACCCGCCGCTCGGCGTTCCGCGGAGGCTGCGGTCGCGGAAGGCGCGCAGGGTGTCGACGCGCGAGGCGTCGGCGGACCCGCACGCGGCGGTGGCGACGATGCAATACTTGTCCTTGTACTTGTGGTAGCGGCCCTTCACGCCCCCGCCGTAATCGTCGTCGTCGTCGTCGACCCACTGGTCGTCGTCGTCGCTGCTGCTGCCGCCGCCGCCGCCGCCGGAGGGCGAAGTGGGGGCGCGGGGGGCTGGTGCAGGCGCGGGTTCGGGTGCGGGAGCCGGCTCCGGTTCGGGTTCCGGCTCGGGTTCCGGCTCCGGTTCCGGCGGAGGCGCCGGGGGGAGGATGCCGTCGCCGCCGCCGCCCAGCCCGTAGAGCGCCTGCGCGCCCGCGATGTCGTCGGGCTGGAGGACCGAGACGCTTCCGACCGAGGGATTCATGATCGCGGTCACGCCCGTCTCATGTCCGAGGCCGATGGAGTGGCCGAATTCGTGGAGAGCGACCTTCTTGAGCAGGAGGGCGTCGGACCACGTGAAATGCTGTCCGTTGAATCCAACGTCGGCGTCGACCATCGAGCTGCCGGAATAGTCGAAGACGCAGACGCCGATGGCGCTCGAGCCGTAGCCCCAGCCGGATTCGATCCAGGTGGCGACGTGCAGGCCATCGCCGGTGACCATGCCGGCGGCCGTGGTGCCGGTGTACTGGAGGTCGAGGTTGCCGCCCGTCGCGTCCTCCCATTCGAGGAGGCAGGCGATGAGCGTCGTGAATTCCCCGTCCTGCGTGACGGGTCCACCGGCCATGTCCGGCGTCCCGAGATCGTTGAAAACCCAGTTGACGTCGCCGCCGCTCGTGGAAGGGGCGAGGCCGCCGCCCCATTTCGCGGGAGGCGAGCCGTAGGTGACGAATCCGTCCGCCCTGGGCGAACAGAGGAGGGCTGCGAGGATGAACGCCAGCGGGCCGGCGAGGAGAAGCTTCTTCATTTGGCGGCCTCCGCCTGGAGCCGGGCGACGAGATCCGCGAGCGGCTCGATCGAGTCGCCGGGCGCGTTCGCGTCGGCGAGGTTGCCCGAGGCCGTCCGGGACATGAAATGGGCGTCGGAGTAGGAACGGCGGGCGACTTCCGTGCCGTCGTCCGCGGTCGTGACGGTCCACCGTCCCTGGATCACGCCCGCGATCGGGCTCAGCTTCGCGGTTTCAGGATTGCGTTCGAGGCAGAGGAGAAGGCGTTCGCCGTTGGTGAAGAGGGGCACGCCGGGGGCGAGCTGGGTGCGTTCGCCGATGGTGCCGCCGAGGACATGAAGCGTGAGGATGGTGCCGGCGGGGTCATTGCCCTTGACGGTCTGGTCGATCCGGAAGGTCGCGACCGTGTAGATGTTCTCGAACCCATCCCCATCGGGATCCATCCAACGAGCCTGCGCCGTAGTGACGGTTCCGACCACGACCCGTTCGCTTTGCGCGACGATGTCGGCGTCGGTGAGCAGGAGCAGCGTCAGGGGTCTTGCCGCGACCGCGGCGAGGAGGAGGAAGGCGAAGCAGGCTCCGAGGCGTTTGAGCATGCGGCGTTCTCCCGAATCTGGATGGGGCGGGTTCCTGGGTGTCGGGAAGGCAGGGACACTCTCCTTACGGGAGCAAAGGGCGTTCCTCCGAATAAAACCTATAAAACGTCTGAATTTGGGGTTTTCAGGCGAACTTCATCGCAAAGATGAGTTTACATGTCAGGTTTTGCTTACATTTTGCAAAACTGCCAACCTCAATGGGTTGCAGCGCACTACGAAATGTGGCCTTCCAGCTCGGGATGATGGCGTGCATTACTGTACGGTCGATCTTGCTCCGAAGCCCGGTCAAGCCGCTTCCGGCCGCCGGAATCGAAAGAGCTGCACCAGCGCCGTCAGCGCCGAGCCCGGCGTGCACCACCGCGATCGCCTTCGGCGACCCCGGCACGCGCTCCGGAATCCAGTCGATCCCGCAAAGGCTGCACCGGTCCGGCACGAGCGCCGACGTGAGAAGCACCGAGAGCATCCACGCGAGCGAGAGCCCGCAGACCGCCGCCAGCGGCACATCCACCAACAGGGGAAAATCGACGATCTGCGCGAGAAGAGGGAGCAGCAGGATGCCCGCCGTCTGCGAGGCAAAGAAGACCCGGTTGTCCCGCAGCACATCCAGCATCGCCGCGCCTCTACCAGTTGCCCAGAGTGCGGTCGAAGTGCAGCCAGAGCACGCGCGAGTACTGCCGCAGGGCGGGGAAGAGGAGCGCGAGAAACCCGCCGGTGGCCGCGACGCAGTGCCAGTAGGCGACGCCCGCGTACAGGAGCCCGAGAAACACCGGCGTCCCGATCGCGAGCGTCATGCCGTAGCTGAAGTAAATGGCGCCCATGAAATACCCCGGCTCCGGGAAGTACCCGAATCCGCACTCCGGACACCGCGCGTGCATCCGGAACAGCCCGGCGAACACCGCTCCCTTCAGGCACTGCGGGCAGCGCCGCCTCAGGATCGCCCCGAACCTCATCTATCCGGCCTTCTCCACCACGGGAAACCCCGCCTTCTCCCAGGCCGCGATCCCGCCGTCCAGGACCGCGGCGTTCGGCCACCCGTCCGCCACGTACTGCGCCGCCAGACCGGCGGCGCTCACGTCGTTCGGTCAGCCTCAGTAGAAGACGACTTCCGTGTCTTTCTCGATCCGCGGCGCCCGCTTCTCGAACTCCGGCATCGAGATCGACCCGTCCAGGTGCGATTCGTCCCAGTCGTCCTGGTCGTAAATGCAGACCAGCACCGTCTTCTTCGCCCCCGAAATCAGCCTCTTCCGCACCTCCTGCACGCTCACCCGTCTCGGTCCGGCCGCCGGCTTGACGCTTCCCGCCATGATTCTCTCCTCAACGAATCTCCGCTACCACCACCTCGCCTCATCGTACCCGCCCCGGATCAACCGGTGCACCGCCTGCCCCAGAATCTCCCTTCCCCACTTGAACCGCGCGTACAACCGGATGAACGCGAGGATCTCCGCGATCACCTTCGCCCGTTCCCCGATCCCCAGCGGCCCGAGCGCCTTCCAGAAGTCGGCTTCGTGCGGACGTCCGAAGGCGATCTGAAGCGGATTCCACTGGTCGCTGCACCGGCGTACTTCGCTCGCGATGTGCCTCCGGTACACCGCCTGCGCGGGTTCGCCGTGGAAGGCCGCCTCGACGATCGACTCGCCGCAGATCGCACCCGAGTGGAGCGCCGCCGACATGCCTTCGGCCATCATGTTGAGGAACCCCGCGGCCTGCCCCGTGATCAGGACGCGGCCGCGCCCGAACACGTACCGGTTCACGAGCGACAGCCCGAAATTCTCGCCACAACCTTCCGAATCCTGCGCCGGCCCGAGCCGCACGCCGTGGCGCTTCCCCAGGTACTTCACCACGTTTGCGTGCGCCCGGTCGAAGTTGTGGCCGACGTCGAACCCCACGCCGACGATCTGCCGGCCGTCGCGCGCGTGGCTCCAGGTGTAGTGGCCGAGCGCGGGGTGGAACCAGAAATGGAAGTAGCGGGTATCGAGCGGGCAGGCCTCGATCTGGTGGAACTTCTGGCCGACCATGAACCACGGGATCGACGCCTGGTACTCCGGGTAGACGGCCTTCACGACCATCGACGTCGGCCCATCCGCCCCCACGACCCAGCGCGCGCGGAATTCCTGCGGGCGGCCGCGGTGAGTCGCGTGCACGACGACCCCGCCGTCCCCCGCCTCCAGCCGCGCGAACGACGTCTCGTCCTGCACCTCCACGCCGCTCCGCCGGATCGCCCACCAGTCCGACTGCTTGCGGTACAGGTGCGGCGTCGGCCCACCGAAAAAATCGATGTCGATCGACGGCGCGCTCGGGAAATGGAACGTCACCCCCGTGCAGCTCGTCGGCTCGTGAAGGACTTCGCGGGGAAGCGGGCCGAAATTCTCGATCAGGAACCGGTGCCCGCGCGGCGAGAGGATCCCGCTGCAGACCTTGTGGCGCGGCAGCTTCTTCCGCTCGATCACCACCGTCTCGAGCCCCGCGTCCACCAGTCGCTTCGCACAGGCGGCCGCCGACAGGCTCGCGCCGACGACGAGGACGTCCACGTTTCGCGGGGAGGGGGAGATCATGGAAGCGGGGCGAAGCGGGAGATCCGGCTATTTCTCCCAGGTCTCGTGCGCGGCGTTCTGGTAGACGGCGAAGGGCTCTCCGGTCGTCCGGGCGAAGATCACCGCGTATTTCTCGTTCCCGGCGACGACCGTGCGGTCCGGGAGGGTCGCATGGCGGAGGCGGGCGTCCGGTTCGAAGAGCCAGCGGACGTGGATCAGGCGTCTCTCGTCGGGCGGGGGGATCCCGAGCTGCTTCGCGAACTCCGCGGTCGTGAATCCGTCCTCGATCCGTCCTTTCGAGACGCGCAGCGCCGCGAAGGCTTCCTCGCGCGTCGGGTACGGTCCGACGTAACTGCCCTTCATCGGCCCGCCCCATCGGACGAGCATGCGCATCGCGAAGTTGTTGCCGGCGTTCGTGAGGAACTCCTCACCGGAGATCATTCAGCCGGTGCTGCGTTTGTAGCAGCGGAGATCGCGGTTGAGGTTCTCGGCTTCCAGGGAGGGCAGCCCGGTCATGAGCAAGGTGCCGGTCCCGCGGAAGTATCCCCGCGCGCCGGATGCGAACCCGAGGGCGGGAAGGAGGAAGGCGGGCGCGAGGAGGACGGACAGGGCCGCCCAGCGGCGGCGGCCGAGGGCGGAGTGGGCGACGTGCGCCGCGCCGATGCCGACGGCCCAGACGCTTCCGCAGAAGGGCGCGCAGAACACGGCGCCCCAGGCGACGAAGATCGGCCACATCCAGACGCGCGGGCGTTCCGCGCGATCCGTGTGTGTCACGACGCCGGCGAAGGGTTTTGAGGGATCGGGGGTGGCGGCGGGCATGGGGGGTATTCTAATGCATCGGGGGTGGGCGTGGTAACGGCAAGCCATAAGCGATAGGCCATAAGCCATAAGCGGCGCGCTGGAAGCCAGCCATAAGCCATAAGGCATAAGCGGCGCGCTTCGCGCGCCACATGAGGCGAAGCGGACTTCAGTGTTCCCGGGCCACCGTGTGTACGGGATCACTGAAGTCCCCTGCGACCGATGTGGCGCGCGAAGCGCGCCGCTTATGGCTTATGGCCTATGGCTTATGGCTCTCCTGGCGCCTGGCTATACACCCACCGCAGCCACATGCACCACGGCCAGCCCCCGGTCGCGCCGAAACGCCTCCCCATCCTCCAGACTCTCCACGACCACCCGCTTCACACGCCTCCCTTCCAGGATCCACCGGATCTGCTCGTGCACCCGCACGGGGCCCGCGTTGTGGCGGGCGGGGAGGCTCGGGGCGGCGGTGGGGAGGGCGAAGCGCTGGAGGTCGAGGTTGATGGAGCAGCCGGTCTCGTGACGCAGCGCGTCATAGAGCGGGACCAGGCGCGCGAAGTCGGCGTGGTACGCGCGCGACTCCACGACGTAGAGGTCGGTCGGGCGAAGCGCCCTGCGGATTTCGGACAGGTGGAGGACCGCGGCGCCGATGCTGCGGACGGGCAGCCCCGGAAGCCAGGCGCGGAGGAAGCGGTGGAGGAAGCCGTCGGAGGTGACGACGCGCAGGGCCCCGCGGAGGCCGTCGAGGAAGCGCGCGAGCCGTTCCGGGGGGACGGGCAGGCCGGCCTCGAGCGCGAACGCGATGTCGCGTCCGGAGTCCTCGGCGACGACGACGTGCGCGGGCCCGCCGAGGCGGAGGATGACCGAAGACAGCGTCGGGATGTCCGCGAGGAGTTTCTCCTCCGCGAGCAGCACAGTCTTCATGTGGACGAACGAGCGCTTTTCGGGAAGAGGCGGCGGTTCCGCGAGGTCGCGGGCCATCGCCGCGACGGGCGACTTGCCCGTCGCGGCCAGCTCGGCGCGCAGCCGGAGCGTCATCCCGACCGTGTCGATGTTCTCCGGGCAGGCCGGTTCGCAGGAGCCGCACATGACGCAGGCGCTGACCGACTCGACCAGGTCCTCGGCCTTCGCTCCGCCCTGCAGCGCCTTCGCGCGCCCTTTCGGCGTCAGCCGGATGTCGCGCGTCTGCTGCCAGACCGGGCACGCGAGGGCGCAGACGTCGCAGCCGTTGCAGGTTTCGAAGCCGGGCCGTGAGGACAAGGGCGACTTCAGGAGCAACGGTTGGAGCATGGTCTCCGCATCTGCGCTGGGATCGTGCCTCGTTCCTCGTGACTCGTTCCGACAGTGTCCTCAGAACGAGAAACGAGTCACGAGGAACGCCCTTCGCCCTAAAACACGACGTCGGGATTCAGGATCATCGCCGGATCGGCCTGGCGCTTGAACTCGAGCTGGCGGTCCACCACCGCGTCGCCGAACACGCGGCGGATGTATCCCTTCATCGACCCCCCGAACCGGTAGTAGCTCGTCCGCATCTCGACGCCCACGTCGTAAATCGCGTTCTTGAAGGACTGCAGGTGGTCGCGGCTGTACTCGCCGGGCTCGAACATCGGCTCGAACTCGCAGCCGTAGGCCCAGTCGCGCGCGTCGGGAGGGATGCAGGACATCTCGTAGCGCGGCCGGTTCCCGGACAGGCGGATCGCCACGCAGTAGAGCGTGTAGTGCGCAAAGTACTTCCGCATCACCCGGTTGCCCCGCAGGATCGCTTCGATGAACTTCTCCTCGCTCGTCGCCAGGTCCGGGATCACCATCGTCCGGTTGCCCCAATGGCGCCACACGGCCCGCGAGAACACCACCGTGCGGTCGAACATCTTCCCGTCGCGCAGGTGCTCGGGCCTCTCGAACTCCGGCAGCAGCAGCTTCTTCCGGCGGTACAGCCACAGCGCTTCCTCGATCCGCCACGGCCGGAGCGCGTAGAACCCAGCGGCGCGCACCGCGAACTGCATCTCGGTGAGGCCGCGCAGCTTCGGACGGACGTTCGCGAAGAAGTCCTTCTCGCGCTCCTCGGAGTCGAACGCGAACAGGAGGTTGTTCGCGCGGTCCTTCATCGTGAGGATGCCCGAATAATCGGTCGCGTCGGAGCGGACGACGACGATGAGGTCTTCCATGGCGGTTCTGAGGTCGTCATAGAAGAGGTAGTGCATGCGGCACGGTGTGTACGGCCGGACGCGCATGGTGGCTTCCGTGACGACGCCGAACTGGCCGTAGCCGAGGAGGACGCGCTCGAACAGCTCCGGATTGCGGTCTTCGGAGCACTCGACGATCTGCCCGGTCGGGGTCACGACTTCCATCGCGACGCACTGGTCGGCGCTGCACCCGTGCCGGCAGGCGTTGACGTCGATTCCGCCCACCGCGAGCGTGCCGCCGACGGAGGACGTGAAGTTGAGCGGCGCCGAGATGTAATCGAGCCCCTGCCGGCGCAGCACCTCGGCCATGTCGTGCCAGAACATCCCGCCCTGGACGCGCGCGAGCATCTTCTCGCGGTCGACCCACACCATCCGGCTCATGCCGGTCATGTCGAGCTGGAGCCCGCCGAACGCGACCGATTCGCCCTCGGTCGTGAGCCCGCCGCCGCGCGTCGTCACCGGCACGCGCCTCGCCTGCGCGGCGCTCAGCACCGCCGCCACCTGCTCCGCCGACCGCGCCGTTACCACCCCGTGCGGCATCCCGAACGCCAGCCCGCCCGCGTCCGTCACGAACGCCGCCCGCGTGCCCTTCTCCTCCCGCACGTCCACGCCGGCGCGCGCCAGGTCGGACACGAAGGCGTCCCACGAAGCGCCGTTCCAGCGCGAAGGATTGGTCTGGACGCGCGGGATGCCGACGAGCGAATCGGGACCGACGGGGTCCGGCGGGATGGTCCCGCGCGCCTGAGGCTCGACCGGCAGTTCCCTCCCGCCGTCGCGATGCGCGGTGGCGGCGGGAGCGGCCTGGCGGAGGGTGCGGGGATCGAGAAGCATGAGGGCTCCGCATTACAGCAGCTTGGGGATGCCCGGACAAGGGGGGCGAGTACGGTTCTTTTGGCGCGAGCCGCCGGGGCTGCTACGCTTCCCCCCCCCTGCAACGGAGGCACCGATGGAACTGCACCAGCTCGAAGCGTTCGCCCTCGCCCGGGATCGCGCGAAGGCCCTCGAACAGCTCATTCCCGGGACGGACGAGTTCTATTTCCACCAGTGCCTCGTCCACGAGCAGAAGGGCGATCTCAAGGCGGTCGCCGACGTCATGAAGACATGGAACGACCGGTGCGGCGAAACCGCCCTCTTCCAGGAAATCCGGAACCGCCTGAACCTGCTCCGGTACGAGGAGGCGCCGGCGGAGACGCTGGAGTACCTGCGCTATCACCTGGGGCTCGAGTTCAACCACGAGCGGGCCGTGGAAGGGCGGCGGACGAAGCTCCCTTCGAAGCTCGATCCACGGGCCGTGAGTCGTGACGCAGTGCGTCAACTCGGGCTGGCCCACAGCAATGGCAGCGACCTCGCGGGGTTCACGGACGCGGCGCTCGAGTGGCTGGCGGACGAATCGCACGACGGCCACCGCCTGCGGAGCCTTCTCGGGCGCCTCCGCCGGCCCGACGTCGCGAAACTGCCGGAAATGGTCGCCGCGGAGCTCAAGGACCGTCATACGAGCGGGTTCGGAGCCATCCCGATCCACAATCTCATGCTCCAGGAGCAGCTCGAGAAACTCCGGAAACTCGTGCCCGACCTCATCCAGAACGAAGCGTTCGTGTACGCCTGCCTTCTCAAGCTGCGCCCCGGTCCCGACGTGGACCTGCAGAACGACCCGGCGGAGCGCGAGAAGTACCTGGCGGCGCTGTGGGATTTCGTGAAGGGGCTCGCGCCGAAGTTCAACCCGCTGAAGGCGCACGTGCTCTACCACAGGCTCGACCACGACCGGCGGGCCGGGGCCATGGACCGGGTGCGATTCACCGAGTACCTGAAGCTCCCGCGGCAGGTCGGATACGCAAATGCCGAGTACCTGAAGCAGTTCAGGCGCGACGATTCGCCGTTCGGGCTTGGGCAGGACTACCGGCACGTAACGCTTCAGGCCGCCGTGAACGACGACGAGGAGCTCGTGCGCCACTACCTGGGGACCTTCTTCGCGGGCGCGAAGGACTTCAAGCCGTTCGACACGTGGATCGACGCCGCGTTCCTGCGGGAGGTCTTCGCTTCGACGAAACTGCTCCAGGGAACCGGGGATCCGGGCGCCTGGACCGCGATGATCAACGATCCGGCGGCCTGCCAGGCGCTGAAGGAGCGGGTGGAGATCGGGTTCGCGCTCACGAACCGGACGTGGTTCGCGGCGGGCGATCCGGTGACGCTCGACGTGGACGTGAAGAACGTCCCGACGCTGGTCGTGAAGGTGTTCGAGATCAACGCGCTCAACTACTTCCTCGCGAACGGCCGCGACGTGGACACGAGCATCGACCTCGACGGGCTGGTGGCGAGCGAGGAGCAGACGCACCGGTACGCGGAGGCCCCGATCCGGAGGGTGAGGCGGACGTTCCCTTTCCCGGCGCTGGCCGCGCCCGGCGCTTACATCGTGGAGTTCATCGGCGGGGGAATCAGCTCGCGGGCGCTGGTCCGCAAAGGGCGGCTGCGGTTTCTCGAGCGGGCCGGATCGGCGGGCCACGTATTCACGGTGCTGGACGAGAACCGCGAGGTTCTCAGGGATGCGTCCGTCTGGCTGGGCGGGCGCGAGTACCGCGCGGAGGCCGACGGCTCGATCGCGGTCCCGTTCAGCACGCACCCGGGCCGGCAGACGGTCCTGCTCCGGCACGGGAACCTCACGACGCTCGAGGCGTTCGACCACCAGGCGGAAACCTACGCCCTGACCGCGGGCCTCTACGTCGACCGCGAGAGCCTTATCCGGAAACGTGAAGCGCAGGTCGTACTGCGCCCGACGCTTCAGGTGAACGGCGCACCCGCGAGCCTGTCGCTCCTCGAAGAGCCGGCGCTCGTCATCCAGTCCACCGACCGCGACGGAGTGAGCTCCAGCCTCGAGGTCCGCGACTTCAAGGTGCAGGAGGACGCCGAGTCCGTGCACGCGTTCCAGGTCCCCGAGAACCTCGCCTCTATCTCTTTCTCCTTCCGCGCGAGGGTCCAGAGCCTCTCGCAGAGCCGGAAGGTCGATCTCTCGGACGGAAGCGGCTTCCAGCTGAACGGCATCGACGCCGAAGCGACGATCGAGGATCTGCACCTGGCGCGGACGGCGGCCGGCTACGTCGTGACGCACTGCGGCAAGTCGGGCGAGCCGAAGGCGGGCACCGCGCTCGCCTTCAGCTTCCGGCACCGCGACATCACGCCCGCGATCGACGTCACGCTCCAGACCGACGCGGAAGGCCGCGTCGAGCTCGGCCATCTCCGGGACATCCTGGAAATCACCGCTTCCACGCCCGCGGGCGTGACGGAGACCTGGACGCCGCCGCGCGACCGGTTCCGGGCGGAGCCGGCGGTGCACGTCCGGGCGGGGGAGGCGTTCCGGGTGCCGTTCATGGAAGAGGCGCCACTCGGGGGCGCCGGGTACCCGGACGCGCACGGGCGGGAGGCCGCGCCGGGGGCGGGGGTCGAGCACCGGGACGTCTCGCTGTTCGACCGGGTCGGCGACACCTTCGTGCGCGACCATTTCAAGGCGCTCGCGCGGAAGGACGGATACCTGGAGGTCGCCGGCCTTCCGGCGGGCGACTACGACCTGCTCCTCAAACGCGACGGCGTCGCCGTCACCGTCCGCGTGGCGCCCGGCGCGGACCGCGACGGGTGGGTGGCGGGGGAGAAGCGCCACCTCGAGCGGCACAACGCGAGGCCGCTTCAGATCGGCGACGTCACCGCCAGAAAGTCGGACGTCCGGATCTCGGTCGGCAACGCGCACGGCCGCGCGCGCGTGCACGTGTTCGGGACGAGGTTCGTGCCGGCGTATTCGTGTTTCGACGAGCTGGGCCGGGCGCCCGGGAGCGGCGCGAGGGCGGTGGAGGTCTGGAAGGCCGCCTCACATTACGTCTCCGGCCGCGACATCGGCGACGAGTACCGGTACATCCTGGAGCGGAAGCAGTCGGAGAAGTTCGCGGGGAACACGCTCGCGCGGCCGGGGCTGCTGCTCAACCCGTGGGCGATCCGGAGCACGGAGACGGCGACGCAGGAGGCCCAGGCGGGCGGGGCGTACGGCGCCTCGGCGCAGCCGGTGATGTCAGCGGCGGCGTGTGCGCCGCCCGAGCCCGGGATGCGGGAAGGCGCGGCGGGAGCGTTCGCGAACCTGGATTTCCTCGCGAACCCCGCGGCGGTGCTTCTCAACCTCAGGCCCGATGACAAGGGCGTGGTGACGGTTCCGCGAGAGGCTTTCGCGCACGCGAACTCGCTTCGGATCGTGGCGATCGACGCTCTCAACACGGTCTGCCGGGACGTTCTCCTTCCGGAAGTCCGCACGCCGCACGAGGACCTGCGCCTCCGGCTCGCGCTCGACGCAGACCGGCACTTCAGCGAGAAAAAGCAGGTCTCCGTCCTCGCCCCCGCGCAGCCGCTCGAGATCGCCGATATCACGACATCGAAGACCGAGGTGTACGACACGCTCGCGCGGGTGTACCGCCTGTACGCGACGCTCTCGAACAATCCGGAGCTGACGCAGTTCGGGTTCGTGCTCCGGTGGCCGGGGATGACGGAGGAAGAGAAGCGCGCGAAGTACAGCGAGTTCGCGTGCCACGAGCTGAGCTTTTTCCTGTCGCGCAAGGACCCCGAGTTCTTCCGGCGCGTGGTCCAGCCGTATCTGCGCAACAAGATGCACAAGACGTTCATGGACCGGTACCTGCTGGAAGGGGACCTTTCCGAGGACCGGCGCCCCTGGGCGTTCGGGAGGCTGAACATCGTCGAGCGCATCCTGCTCGCGCGGCGGATCGACGACGAGGGCGACCCGGTCGCGCGCCACGGCCGCGATCTCAACGACCTCCTGCCGCGCGACCTCGAGCGCGCGGAGCACCTGTTCGGGTCGGCGATCCTGGGAAGCGCTCTCGAGACCGGCGACAAGCTGGGGATCGCAGGCCAGGCGGCGAGCGTCGAGAAGTCGGCGCTGGCGCGCCTCGACGAATCGCTCCAGATGCCGATGGGCGCCGCGATGGCGGCCCCGGCGTCGATGGCGCCCAAGGGCGGGCGCCGCAGCCCCGCGAAGGAGAGCCGGTCGAAGAAGATGAAATCCGAATCGCCGCGCGACGAGGAGGCCGATTCGTGCGTTTCGGAAGATATGGCGGAAATGCGCGGGGCGGGGATGGACGACTTCGATCGCGGCGAGAAGGACGCGCGCTCCCGCGGGAAGATGCGCGCCTTCTACCAGAAGCTCGACAAGACCCAGGAGTGGGCCGAGAACAACTACTGGCATCTTCCGATCGAGCAGCAGGGTCCGGAACTGGTCACCATCAACCCCTTCTGGCGCGATTTCGCCGCCCATCGCGGCGGGGAGCCCTTCCTCTCCCCGAATCTCGCGCACGCCTCGCGGAGCTTCGCCGAGATGATGCTCGCGCTTGCGGTGCTGGATCTGCCGTTCGAGGCGGAGAAGCCGGCGGTGATGTTCGAGGGCGCCCGAATGAAGCTGGCCTGCGCGGCGCGCGCGGTCGCCTTCCACAAGGAGATCAAGCCCGTCGAGCCGGCGGCCGAGCGCGTGCCGATCCTGGTGAGCCAGAACTACTTCAGGGACGACGACCGGACGCGTTACGAAAACGACGAGGAAGTCGACAAGTACGTCACGGGCGAATTCCTCGTGAACGTCGTTTACACCTGCCAGGTCGTGCTCACGAACCCGACGTCCACGAACCAGAAACTGGACCTCCTGCTCCAGATCCCGACGGGCTCGATCCCGGTCCGGTGCGGCTTCGTCACGCGCGGGAGGCACGTCGAGCTGTCCTCCTATGCCACGGAATCGATCGAATACGCGTTCTACTTCCCGGCTCCCGGCACCTTCGCGCACTTCCCGGTCCACGTCGCGAAGAACGAGCAGCTGATCGCCTCCGCCGAGCCCGCGCGGCTCAAGGTCGTGCGCGAGCTCAGCGCCGTCGACAAGACGTCGTGGGCCTGGCTCTCGCAGAACGGCGACGAGAAGGACGTCCTCGCCTGGATGGAGAAGAACAACGTCGACCGCCTCGCCGCCCCGGACGGCGACGGCGAAGTCGGCCTCGAGCTCATCGCCTGGCGCGTGCGCGACCGCGGTTTCTACGGGAAGTGTCTCGCGCTGCTCGCCCGGCGGCACATCTACAACAACACGCTCTGGGCCTACAGCGTCCACCACAAGGACGTCGCGAACATCCGCGAGTTCCTCCTCCACCAGGGTTCCTTCCTCGACCGCTGCGGCCTGTGGCTCAAGAGCCCGCTCGTGACCATCGACCCCGTCGCACGCCGCCGCTACCAGCACCTCGAGTACGCCCCGCTCGTGAACGCCCGCACCCACAAGCTCGGCGCGCGCCGGAAAATCCTCAACGACCGCTTCGGCCTTCGGTACGCCCAGTTCATGGGCGCCCTGCGCTACCGCGCCCGCCTGTCGGACGCCGACCTCCTCGCCGTCACGTACGACCTCTTCCTCCAGGACCGCGTCGCCGAAGCCCTCGAATCGTTCGACCGGATCGACGCGCGCAACCTCGAGACCTGGCTGCAGTACGACTACCTCAAGGTCTACGCCGAGTTCTTCCGGGAGAATGCCGCCGGCGCGCGCGAGATCGCGGAGCGCCACAAGGACGAGCCCGTCGACCGCTGGCGCCATCATTTCCGCAACGCCCTCGCCCAGATCGACGAAATCGCCGGCGCCGCCGCGCAGGTCGTCGACGACAAGGACCGCGACCAGCGGCAGGCGAAACTCGCAGCGACGGAACCGGACTTCGACTTCACCGTCGAAAAGAAAACCGTCACGCTCAACGTCCAGAACCTCGCCGCCGTCCGCGTGAACTACTACCGGATGGACATCGAGCTCCTCTTCTCCCGCCAGCCCTTCGTCCAGCAGCAGTCCGACCAGTTCTCGTACATCCGGCCCAACCGGAGCGAAGAAGTCCGCGTGCCCGCCGGCCGGAACCAGTTCGCGTTCGACCTGCCGGCCGAATTCCACGGGGCGAACGTGATCGTCGAGCTCGTCGCCGAAGGCCGCCGCAAGTCGCAGGCGTACTACGCGCACGAACTGCTCGTCCAGGTCGTCGAGTCCTTCGGCCAGGTCCGCGTCGCGCTGCAGGGAACGAACCGCCCGCTGCCGAAGACCTACGTGAAGGTGTACAGCCGGATGAAGGGCGGCGAAGTGAAGTTCTACAAGGACGGCTACACCGACCTGCGCGGCGTCTTCGACTTCACGTCGCTCAACACGAACGAGCTCGACTACGTGGACCGGTTCTCGATCCTCGTGCTGCACGAGAAGCACGGGGCGGTGATACGGGAGGCGGGGGTGCCGAAACGATAGGAGACGGCGCAGGGAGCGGGGGATCAGGAGCGGGGGCGGGGGGCGCGAATCGTGTTTCGTTCCTCGTTTCTCGTGCTTCGTTTCTCGTTCCTTCGAGGCCTTTCGTATCGCGTGGAACGGGGCGACCTCTCGCCGTGAAAGTCATGGGGTCCGGATCGGCGCGAGTGGAGGCCAAGGCCATTGAGATGGTTCAGGACTTCACTGTAAGATCATGGCCGAGAGGAGACGAACGACTGCGGTGGGCGTGACCTCCATGGTCGGCCAGGAAGTGGCTCGACAATCCGCGCGGCGACGAAGATACGAGCGATTCTTGAGCTTCGCCTTCTTCGGCTATGTCGCGTCTCTTGCGCTGCCGTTTTTCAGGCACGAGCCGATCCTGGGTGTTCACCCGAATCTGTTCTTCCCGGTGGAGACACTGATTTTCTTCCTGGCGGTTCTCGCCGCTGCGCGCCACCTCAGGGTTCGTTGCCCGCAGTGCCGGGCCCCGTTTTTCCCCGAGTGGGGAAGCTTCTGCAGGCGTTGCGGTGAGTCGACGCCGAGCCGCCGAGTGCCGAGCGTATGGATGTTTCGCGTCCCGTATCTGGGAGCCGCCATGGTTCTCGCCGGGCTGACTCTCGCCCGGCGCCCGCTCATCGGCGGCAGCCTGTTCGCCCTTGGCGTACCCGCATTTGTGCTCGGCTGGATGGCCGCTCCCTACCTGTATTGCGGGCGATGCAGCCGTGCGAACCGAGGTTCGATGGGTGGAAGCAGGGGAAGCTCTCCTGATCCGCCGGCCTATTGCTCGATGTGTGGGTTGGACCTTAGCCCCCATGTCGAGGAGATTTTCAAGGCGCCGCTGCGCCGGTAACGCTTCCTGCCGGCTTCACTTCTTTTTGCCTCCTCGCTGCATTTCCGCCAGGTACGCAACCTGGCGCAGCAGGCCCTTTTCGTCGAAGGACACGCACAGCAGCGAACTGTCCGCGTACGTGGTGTTGCCGTCGTCGGCGACGGGGGCTTCGGCGGTGTCGGCGTGGAATTCGAAGGGGCCGTCGGTGAGCGCCCGGGCCCGCTCGAGGCCGGTCAGCACGCCGGCGACGACTTCCTTCTCGCGGCCTGACGGGGCCGATGGAATCCACTTCGCGATCAGCGGATAGTCCGCGTTGGAGCGGATTCGCACGATCTCCGACGGCTCGCGGCAGACGGCCCACAGCTGCGTCTCGACGGTCTCCTTCTCGGCGCCGACCCAGTCGGCGATGACGAACATGACTTTCGGGATCGCGCGGTCGAGCGCCGGGTTTTCGATCGCATGCAGCTCCCAGCCTTCGGTGCCTTCGTTCAGGCGCTTCAGTTCGTCCGTCACGTCCCGGGCGGCGTCGTGACGGTCTCCCCAGATCCGGCGGTGTTCCTGGCCGGCCTCGATCTCCGGGATCAGGGCGGCGGCGCGGGCCCTGGCTTCCGCGCCGAGTCGATCGTCCTTCGAGGCGGCCCGGAGCGCGTCGAGGGCACCCGGGCCGATCCCGCGGAGTTCCTCCGCGGCCGCATCCCGCTTCGCGGCGTCCTCGTCGTCGAGCTGGCGGACGAGCCGGGCGACCTGTCCGGGTTCCGCGGGCGTGGTCTGGGCAGCGGCCGGGGAGAGCAGCGCGACGGCAAGCAGGAAACCGGCAAGCGTGCGCATGCGATGTCCTCGATTGTTTCCCTTTTGACGCCTCTGCGCGTCGAAAGTTCCGTGGCCGCTCCGGCTCGCGCCACCGCGACGCAGCTCGATTTCTTCGCAGACTCTCACGCCGGGTCCGTCCACGGCCGCGCCGCGAGCCGGAGGCCGATGATCCGGTCGGTGTGGGAAGGATGGATGGCGGGGTTCCATGCCGACCGCGCGTTCGAGGACGAAAGCGACCACGCGCCGCCCCGCAGGCAGCTCCAGTCCAGGTAGTGAATGTCGGGGGAATTGAGGATCCACGTCGCCACGCCGCCCGCCATGTCGCGCACGCCGTAGGGCGATTCGTCGACCGGGAAGGAGCCGACGGGCAAGGGGTTCATTCCGCCCGGCACCGAGACGTTCGTGTGCGAGTACGTCCCGTCGTAGTCGTTGCCGCAGGGGTAGACCCGGGCGTCGACGCCCCGCGCTGCTTTCTCCCATTCCTCTTCGTGGGGAAGCGTCCAGGCGATGCGGTCCCGTTTCGACCGCCAGCAGGCGAAGGCCGTCGCGTCGTGCCAGGAGATGCCGAAGACGGGGTACGCGGGGCTCTTGAGAAGGGTTTCCGGCGATTCGGGGGGAGGGAGGCCGAATCCGGCCGCGGATTCCGCGAAGAACCGCACCTCGCCCTCCCGCGGCTGCCGTTCCCGCGCCTCCGGCCTCCGGCCCGCCGCACAGAGGTCGTTCAGGAACTCCAGGTACTCGCCCGCGGTGACGGGAAAGCGCGCGATGAACAGATCCTCCGTTACGATCTCCTCTTCCGCCCGGCCGCTCGCCTGTTCGTTGCCGAAGATGAAAGGCCCGCCCGGCACGAAGCAGAACCCCGGCGGGATTTCGTCGGGGCGGTAGAGGTTCACGTCCTGCGACCGGGAGGAGTCGCGATCCACGCGGACGGGGAGCTGCGTGTCGGCGAAGCCGGCCGCCTTCAGCGTGCAGCGCCAGGAGCCCTGGGGCAGTTCGACTCCGGTGAGCGGCGTCGTTCCGAGGAGCCTCGGCTCCCCGGGCTGGAGACGTTTCTCCCGTTCCTCGTACCGGGCGATCCAGACTTCCGCCCCCGGGATCTCCTCCTTCGCGCAGACGCCGCGCGCGTGACCCCAGCGGATCCCGTCCGGATGGAATCTCACGGCGGGGACCGCACGGTCCCGTTCCACCAGCGGCGACCCCGGATGCGCCCGGCCGCCGCGCCAGGCGACGGTTCGTGTCTCCGCGATTTCGACGAGCCACTCCGGATGGCGGACCGGCTTCAGGCAGTCGCACCGGCACGCGAACGTCCGGATCGAGAGCTTTCCCGGCGAGTCCAGCCTCGCGCGGTAGCGTCCCTCGCGGTCGTATGTCTCCAGCGTCCGCAGGTTCAGCAGCATCTCCTCCCGGTCCCGCCGCTTCTCCGCCTCCAGGTACCGGTCGAGGTGCAGCTCGCATTTTCCATCCCGCGCCTCCACCGAGTCCCCCTTCGCATCCAGCGCCCGCCCGAATTCCGCGCTCGCCGACGAGAGGGCCTCGATCCGCTCGTCGCGCAGCTGCTTCAGCCGCCGCTCCGCCTCCCACAGCGGCCGCTTCTCCTCCGGCGGCAGGTGCGGCGGGATCCGCTCCGACCACTCCGTCACCGCCTTCGACTGGGCCTCGATCTCCGCGCCCAGCGCCCGGAAGCGCGCGAGCCGCTCCCGGCCCTTCTCCACCCGCTCCCGCGCCTCCACCTCCGCCCGCTCCCGCTCCTTCACGCCTTCGAGGAGCAGCTGGATCTCGCCGTGCAGTTCGAGGGCGGAGGCGAAGCGGTCCTCGCGCCGCGGCGCCATCGCGCGGAGGCAGATCGCGTCGAGGTCGGGGGAGACCTTCTCGGGTCCGTCCGGCCCGCCCGCCGCGACGCGCGCGGAGGGCGGCACCGGAGATCCGCGCCGCGATCCCGCCCGCGCTTCCGCGAACGTCCCGTCCGGCCACGGGGCCTGCCATGCGAGGATCGTGTGGAGGATCGCGCCCAGGGCGTAGACGTCGCTCGCGGTCCCGACCTCCTCCGCCCGCCCTTCGGCCTGCTCGGGCGCCATGTAGGCCGGCGTCCCCACGATGTCGCCCGTGAGCGTGGCCGCCGTCGCCTGGCCGTCGGATCCCGCCGGCGCCGCGTCCCCGCGCCGCAGGTCCGGGCCCGCGGCGAGCTTCGCGATTCCCCAGTCCACCACCAGAGTCTCGCCGTAGTCCCCGATCATGACGTTGGAGGGTTTCAGGTCGCGGTGAATGATGCCGCGCGAATGGGCGTAGGCCACGCCGAGGCAGATGTCCTGGAAGATGCGCAGGAGCCGCGGCCGGGTGAACGCCGCCCGCGCCCCGCGGTCCCCGTCGCGAAGCAGCCCCACGATCCGGCCCAGGTCCGTGCCGAAGACGCGCTTCATGCACAGGAACGGCCGCTCGCCCGCCTCCGTCTTCATCCGGCCGAAGTCGTAAACCGGCACGATGTTCGGATGGTCGAGCATCGCCATCACGCGCGCCTCGCGCACGAACAGGTCCCAGAGTTCCGCCCCGATGTCGCGGCGCAGGAGCTTGACGGCGACGGCGCGCTCGAGCGCCCGGTCCTCCGCCTCGTAGACCTCCCCCAGGCCGCCGCGTCCCAGCAGGTTTCCGAGGATGTACCGTTCGTGGGGGGCCTCGAGCGCCGGCGGGCGCGGGGGGAGGCGTTGGGGAAGCGACTGGAGCCAGGCGCGGACGGAGGCGGGGGGCAGGAGCCCGAGCAGTTTCCGGCGGAGTTCGGGCTCGATGGCCGGGGAATTGCCGGGGGAGGAGGCGTCGGCGGCGGCGCGGACGAGGCGGTCGCCCTCCGCGTCGAGGCAGCCGGACTCGAGGAGCAGGCGCGGGAGCCCGGGTCGGTGACGGGCGCCCGTCACGATTTCCGCGTCGAGGTCGTTCAACCAGTCTTCCACGGCCTCGAGAAGGCGCTCCTGTTTCACGAGCCCGAGTTGCTGCGCGAGAATTCCGTGGAGCAGCTCCCGGTGCCAGCTGGTCTCGGTCATGCCGCGCGCCCCGCCTTCCCTTGCTCTCGGAGTTTGACAAGAAATCGGCCCGGGATGCTCCATCGGCCGGCAAGTGGGTTCCCGGTTACCGGGATCTCACGCGCCAGCCGATTCCGCCCCCCGGTCCGACCGCACCGGAGATCGAATCTGTCTCACGCTCTCACGGCCTCAGCAGGTCTTCCATCTCCCGGTCGGCCTCGTCTTCGGACGACGCGTAGTCCCTGATCACGTCCCGGAGGACCTTGCGCATCTTCGTGCGGCACACGGAAAGGTAGTGCCGGACCTGCGTATGGCTCAGCTTGAGCTTCTCCGCGATCTCGCGATAGGTCGGGGCCCCGGGTTCGGGCGTGGTCCCGGTCGCGGCGGCGGGCAGCAGCTCGTCGAGGCAGTACGCGCGGAAAACCTCGAGATAAACGCCTTTCCCCTCCTTCTCCAGCTCCTGCCGGACCTTGAGCAGCGCCGCCTCGAACACCGTGCGGAACCACTCGCGGTCGTAAGCGGCTTCCGGCGTGTCTTCGGACGGGCGATCGCCGATGCGATCGACCTCCTCCGGCGCCATCTCGAGCGGCACCAGCGGCTGTTTCGGCCGGCGCGCGCGGTCGGCGCGGTCGGCGTCGATGAGGAAGTGCTTGAGAGCCCGCTTGAGGTATCCGCGGAAGCTGCCCTTCTCGGGCCGCATCCGGGCGATGTACCCGTGCTCGAGCACGTGGGCGAAGAACGCCTGGGTGAGGTCCTTGGCGTCTTCGACGTCCTTGTGCCAGGCGGTGCGGACGTAGGCGTAGACGGGTTTCCAGTAGGCGCGCACGAGGCGGTCGAGGCAGCCGGCGCAGTCCGGGTCGGCGGGATCCGCGGCCGAGAGGACGTCGGACCAGACGGTGGTCGGGAGTATGCGGCCCGGTCCTCCGAGGGCCGTGTCCGGCGGATCCATGAAGCTCTCCGGTGTGGCGGTGCTTGCCGGAGCGTACACGACCCTACGCGGGAGGCACAAGGCGCGCGTATCCGGAGTCTTCATAGCTGATGCATGAATTAGCCTAAATATGCTTGCTTTTATTCTAAAAGGTGAGATAAGTAGCCATGCTATTTTGACACTAAGCGGCGCCGAACGCGAAAGGATGCTCCCTTCCATGGACACCTCCCCCCTCCGCAGCTTCCTCGAGATCCCCTACGACAAGCTCGAAGAGATGAACCTCGAAATCAAGGAGGCGCGCCTGAAGCGCGTCTCCGCCGCGAAGCTCCAGGAGCAGCGGATGAAGTACCTCGCCGGCGAAAAGCGGATCAAGGCCGTCACCGTGTGCTTCACGGACCTCGAGGGCCGGCTGCACATGCTGGACTACGACAAGAAGTTCCTCCTCAAGTCCCACGACAACCTGACGTTCGACGGCTCGTCCATCCGCGGGTTTTCGCAGCAGAAGGAGTCGGACCTCCGGCTCAAGGCCGACTGGTCCGCGTTCTACTGGCTGCCGGCGGACGTCTTCGGCCCCGGGAAAGTGCTGGTCTTCGGCGAAGTCCTCGAGCGCGACGGCACGCCCTACGCCGCCGACATGCGCTCGAGGCTCAAGATGTTCACCGACCGCCTCTTCGCCAGACAGGGCATCGAGGCCCACGCCGCCAACGAGATCGAGGGGTTCCTGTTCCAGGGGAGGCACTCCGAGCGCCGCTACTACGAAACCGGGAAGTTCGAGTTCGTGTCGACCGGCGGGTACTACCACTCGCTTCCGGGTGATCCGCTCCGGAGATTCATCGACACGGCCGCGGAGGTGCAGCGCTCGATGGGGTTCGCCAACGAAAAGGACCACCCCGAGGTCGCGCCTTCGCAGTTCGAGATGAACTACTCGTATACGCAGGCGCTGATCGCCGCCGACCAGGTGCAGCTTTACAAGCTTGTGTGCCGCCAGGTCGCCGACCGCATGGACATGACGGCGTCGTTCCTGCCCAAGCCCGTGACCGGCGTGAACGGAAACGGGATGCACACGAACCTCTCGGTCGCGAAGGGCGGCAGAAACCTCTTCTATGACAAGAACGGCCAGGACGGCCTCTCGAAGCTGGGCTGGCAGTTCATCGACCGCCTGCTCCACAACGCGAACGACATCTGCCTCGTGCTGAACTGCAGCGTGAACAGCTACCGCCGGCTCGACCCGCATTTCGAGGCGCCCAACCAGATCAAGGCGTCGGCGATCGACCGCGGCTCGATGGTGCGGATCCCGCTCGGCAACGAGCGCACGGCGCGCACGGAAGTGCGCTCGATCGCGCCCGACGCGAACCCCTACCTCGCGATCTACACGCTTCTTGCGACCGGCCTCGAGGGCCCCGAGGCGCCGCCCGCCGAGAGCGACAAGCGCGCGCGCACGCGGTTCCTGCCCGACAACATCCACGACGCGATCCGGCTGTTCAAGACGAGCCCGTTTGCGATCAAGCTTCTGGGTGAAGAGGTGCACGGGAAGTATGCGGAGCTGAAGTGGGCGTCGGCGGAGCGGTGTCCGAAGGCGCTGGGGTCGGTGATCAAGGCGGCGGAGGTGCAGTTCCATCACGAGGTTACGAACCAGTTCCTGTGGAACCTCTTCTAAGAGGGGCTGGAGGCGGGGCGAGAGGAGACGTCTCCGGACGGGGTTTCGTTCTTCGTTACTCGTTACTCGTTACTCGTTTCGCGGGGGCGCACGCGGACGGGCAAGCAGGTCGGGCGGCCGCGTTGAGTTCGCCGGGCCGGACCGCGAGCGTCAGCGCGGAGCCGGAATTCTCCTGTTGAAGTTGCTCTTTTCGGTTTTGCCTTTCGCCGACCGACCACCCCTCGACCTATACTCGCCTCTCGCCATGTCCGACCGCGCCCTCGTCGCCCGCTGCCTCGACAAAGCCCCCGGCGCCTGGGAGGAGTTCCTCGCGATCCACCGCGGAACCCTCGCCTCCGCCGCCGGCGCGGCGTTGCTGCGGGCGCAGGGAAGCGCCCCGCGCGCGGACGTGGACAACGCGGTGCAGGCGGCGCTCGTCGAACTGCTGCGCGACGGCAACGCGGCGCTCCGGGCCTGGCAGGGCCGCGCCTCGCTCGCCGGCTACCTCAGGGTCATCGCTTCGCGCGTCGCGCTCAATCAGGTCCGGGGCGAGCTGCGGAAGGGATTTCTGCGGTTCCGGCCGCTGGACGGCGCGCCGGAGCCGGCCGCGCCCGAGGCCGGGGACGCGGCGGACGTCGAGGCGCTGCGGGCCGCGATGGAGCGGCTGCCGGCGCGGGAGAAGCTGATCCTGAGCCTGTTCCATTTCGACGGCGCGACGTACGCGCAGATCGCGCGCGTCATGGGAATTCCGGCGGGCTCGGTGGCTCCGACGCTCATGCGGGCGCGGGAGAAGCTGCGGGGATTGATAGGAGGGTCGACATGAGCGCATGGATCCGGCCGTTGTTCGTGCTCGCGGGAATCTACGACGGCGGCCTCGGCGTTGCGTTCCTGTTCTTCCATGCCGCCATCTTCGCGCACTTCGGCGTCACGCCTCCGAATCACGCCGCCTACGTGCAGTTTCCGGCACTCCTCCTGATCCTGTTCGCCGCCCTCTTCTTCCAGGTGGCGGCCGATCCCGCCGCGAACCGGAAGCTCATTCCCTACGGCGTCGGCCTCAAGGCCGCCTACTGCGGCACGACGTTCTGGTACGCGGCCGCCGCCGGCATCCCGTCGATGTGGATGCCCTGGGCCTGGGCGGATCTTGGCTTCCTGATCGTGTTCGCGGTCGCGTGGGTGAGGCTCGGCGCGGCGGCGGGGGCGAAGCGCGCCGAATAGCTTCGAGGCCCGCCCGTTCCTCGTTACTCGTTCCTCGTTTCTCGGGAGCGAAAGCTGAGAGCGTGAGAAAAAATCGATCTACGGTGCGGTCGGACCTCGCTCGCTTCGCGAGCTCGCCCCGACCGCGCCTGCGATCGAATTTTTTCACGCTCTCAGGAAGTGCTTTGCCCACCAGAGTTTGAGAGAAAATCGGGCCGGGGGGCGGAGTCGGCCGGCTCGTCCGACCCTGACCATCAAGAGCCCTCTCGCCGGCCGACGGAGCATCCCGGACCGATTTTCTCTCAAACTCTGAGGAGGAGAAGGAGGAGGAGCAGGAGGAGATCGTCCCACCGAGGCCGTTCCTCCTCCTGCTCCTTCTCCTCCTCCTTCTACTGGGCTGTTTCAGAACAACCGGCCATTTTCAGGTGGCGTGAGAATAGCCTGGTGTGGCGGCTTCGGAATCGGGGGAAGCGCGAAGCCCAAGGGCCAAGAAAACGCACAGACGGTCAATCCCAAGCCCCAACTCGGGCCGACTCCGATCCACGACTTGGGGTTGAACCTCTGTGATTTGGGAGTTTACCTGGCCCTTGGGCATCAGCGCTTCCTCCGGCCGGGGGGGCGGAGTCGGCCGGCTCGTCCAGACTTTGTCAACCGTGGGCCTCCCAGCCGGCCGATGGAGCATCCCGCATCAAACGCCTTAGAGGTCCAGACCGATTTTTTCTCAAACTCTGATTCCTGTATTTTTCGCGGGCCGGCCGGTGACTCCGAAGCATGCCCTGCCCCGATCCCGAAACACTCGCCCGCCTCGCCGAGGGGACACTGGCAGGCGCGGAATTCGACGCCGCGCAGGCACACCTGGCGGAGTGCGAGGCGTGCCGGGAAGTCCTGCTCGTGGTGATCCCGGAGGAGAAAGGGACTTCGCGCCGCATCCCCTTGCCGCGGAGGGAGTTCCCCCGGGGTCTCGCGACCGCGGCCGCGGTCCTGGTGGCGGCCGGCGCGTTCGCGCTCAGGACCGCGCTGCCGGAGAAGAAATCAACGGCCGCCCCCGAGCGTCTCGCCCAGGAGTTCAAGCCGCAGTCGAGTCCGCTTCCCGAACCCGAACCTCCGAAGCCCGGGCCGGACGTCGAGCCCGAGCCGCCGCCCGACGTCCCGGAGCCGCCGAAGCCGGAACCGGAATCCGAGCCTCCGAAGCCCGAACCTCCCAGGCCGGAGCCTCCCCGCCCCGAACCTCCGAGGCCGGAACCTCCGAAACCGGAGCCGACCCGCGCCCTCGCCGCAGTCCGCTTCCTCGATGTCACCGGCCGCCTGTTGCTCGGAAAAACGGCCGTTAGCGACGGACGGACGACCGACCAGCTCCTGACGGCCCCCAACGGCGCCTCCTTCCGCGTCGACGGCCACCTCGTCGCCTTCGGGAAGGGGGCCTCCGCGAAGATCGCCCGCGACGGCGAGACGTACGTGCTCGACGTCGAAAAAGGGGAGGTTTACGTCGAGCCGCAGGGCGCGGCGTGGCGCGTGCGCGGCGCCGAGATGGCGCTCGATTTCGGCGCGGTCGTGACGCCCACGACCGTCCAGCGGCTGCGCGACCTGCCGAGCACCCCGGCCGCGAATCTCCGGGCCCGGTTCCAGCCCCTGTTCCCGAAGCAGACCACGCGGTTCTTCGAGGACTTCGCCTCGCGCGCCGGGGGGTTCGAGAGGGCGGTCGCCCAGGACGGGTCGATCCTGGGCGCGCGCGTCGAGCTGCCGAAAGCCGCGCCGTACACGAAGAACCTCGCCGTCCGGTGCCGGTACCGCACGGCGGCCCGCACGCTCCAGGTCGGCCTGCACGTCCGCGGCCGCCTGGAGCCGTGGGCCGCGATGGCGGATGCGAGAGCCGGCGGCTGGCAGGAACTCACCGTTCACGGTTCCGACTTCTCGGCCGGCCCGCCCGGGGGGGAGGGGCCCGCCGACGGTGACGACGTCCTCGAACTGTCGTTCGCCATCAACACCGCCGAGCCCGGGAGCGGGGACGCCTCGCTCGAGATCGACGATGTCAGGCTGATAGAGGAGGAGAAGCGATGAAGCTGTTCCCGGGATGGATCGGGGTTTTCGTGCTGGCGGTCGCGGCGCGCGCGGAAGAGCCGGCGATGACGATGAAGGCGGTGAAAGGGAAGGGCTTCCCGAAGCTGGCGGCGGAAACCGCGACGTACGCGATCAAGACCGACGTCGACGCGAACACGCTCTGGCAGGTCGCGACGATCCTCGAGGACCTGCACCGGGGGTTCGTGACGGAGTTCAAGGACCAGGTGAAAGCGGACGGGAAGTCGGCGGGGAAGGAGCGTCTGCAGGTGAGGTTTTACAAAACGCAGAAGAGTTTCTCGGCGGGAATGGCCGCGGCGATGCCGCCCGGCATGGGCCCCGGCGGTCCCGGGGGCGGCCCGCCCGGCGGCGGCCCGGGCGGGTTCTACGATCCCGGCTCGCGCACGCTTCACACCTGTCTCGAGCAGCCCGGAGGCGACGACTGGAAATTCGTCCTTGGCCACGAGGGCACGCACCAGCTCCTGCACAACCGCCTGGGCATCGGCGGCGGCCAGCCCGGAATGAGCTCGGCGATCTGGTTCAACGAGGGATTCGCGTCGTACTGGGCGATGTCCTTCTGGAAGGGGAAAGAGCTGGTCACGGGCGGCGTGCAGAAAAAGCTGCTCGACGAGTTCAAGTCGATGAAGTCGTCGAAGTCGCTGCTGAAACTCAAGGACCTGATCGGCGGGGCCCCGAACCCGATGGCGATGAGGGCGTACTACTCCATGGGCTGGGCGCTCTGCCATTTCCTCCGGCACAGCGCGCACCGGGAGAAGTTCGCGGCGTACCTCGAGAAGGAACGCGACGGAAAGATCTCGTGGGAGGAATTCAAGGGCGCGTTCGGGATCGAGGACGAGGCGAAGTTCGAGAAGGAATTCGTGAAGCACGTCATGTCGCTGAAATAGCCGGGTAGACTGGCGCCGTGACCGAGGAACGCCGCACCGTCGTCGTTCTCTTTGCCCAGGCGCTCGGACTCGCCGACCTTCCCGAAACGGACCGCGCCGCGACCGCGGTCGCGCTCTTCGCGCGCCTCCGCGCCGTGGTCGAGCGGCACGGCGGGGCGGTGGACAAGTTCACGGGTGACGTGCTGATGGCACTCTGGGGCGCGCCCGTCGCGCACGAGGACGACCCGGTCCGCGCGGTGCGCGCGGCGCTGGCCCTGCGGCGGGAAACCGGAGCGCTGGGCGCGGAACGCGGGCACCGGCTGGAACTGCGCGCGGGGATCAACGCGGGGGAGGTGATCTGGGGAAGCGTCGGCGGGGCGGCGCCGACGGCGATGGGGGACGTGGTGAACGTCGCGCAGCGGCTGGAGGACGCCGCCGAGCCGGGGACCATCCTCGCCGCGCGCCCGGTCGCGCTCGCCGCCGGGCCCCGCCTCCGCCTGCGGCAGCTCTCTCCGATCCGCGTCCGCGGCCGGCAGGATCCCGTCGAACCGTGGCTCGTCGAAGGCGAAGGCTCCCCCCAGACGGAATTCCGACGGGCCGCCGAAATCGCCACCCCGATCGTCGGCCGCGAGCGCGAACTGGAACGCCTCCTCGCCTCTTTCGCCCGCGGTCGTGGCGGGTACTTCGTGCTCGAGGGGGAAGCGGGGATCGGCAAAAGCCGGCTCCTTCACGAGCTCCGCCGGCGCCTGCGCGCCGAGCGGCCCGGAACCTGGATCGGCGTCGGCCGCGCGCGCGAGGGACCGCCGCTTCCCCTCGGTGCCTTCGCGGAGATCATCCGCGGGGAGGTCGGCGAGGCGGACGGCGCGCGGGTGGCGGCGCGGCTGGCGGAGGAGATGGCGGGCGCGGGGGCGCTCGAGGCGGAGAACCGCGGGCACCTGATAGCGATGTCGCTGGGGTTCGCGGTGGCGCGCGCGCGCGTCACCGGGATCGAGCCGTCGCGGGTCCTGTCGGAAATGAGGTACGCGTGGGAGTGCTGGCTGCGGTCGCGCGCCGCCCGCGCGCCCGCCGTGCTGTGCGTCGAAGACCTGCACTGGGCCGACGGCGGCACGGTGGCCCTCATGGAACATTTCGCGGCCCGCCTGCCCGGCGTCCCCGTCTTCGTGGTCGGCTCCGCCCGTCCCGGGGCGCGCCTCCCCTCGGGCCACGAGCGCCTTTCCCTCGGGGAGCTTCCCGGCGACGCCCTCGCGCGCCTCGCGGTCGGAGTTCTTCCGGGCCCGCTCTCCGGGGAACTGCTCGAGTTCCTCGTCCAGCAGTCCGGCGGCAACCCGTACTACCTCGAGGAACTCGCCCGGTTCCTGATGGAGGAAAAACTCCTCACGGGTTCGCCTTCGCGCCTCGCCGCCCGCCCCGACCGCATCCCCGCGGGCCTCCAGGGACTCCTCGTCGCCCGCCTCGACGGCGTCGGCGCCGCGACTCGCGACGCGCTCAAGGCGGCCGCCGTCGTCGGCCGCACCTTCTGGAACGGCCTCCTGTCGCGCCTCCTCGGCCAGCCCGCCGAGCCGTTCATCGCGGAAGCCCACGCGCGCCAGATGGTCTTCCCGCGCGACGGCTCCCTCCTCCCCGGCGACGCCGAACACGTCTTCAAGCACGCCCTCCTCCGCGACGCCGCCTACTCCCTGCTCCCCCGGAAAGAGCGCGCCCGCCTCCACCGCCGCGTCGCCGAACTGCTCCCCGCCGACGGGAGCCGGAAAGTGAAGATCCTGGCGGCCGGACACCGCGAGGCCGCCGCCGAGCCCGCCGAGGCGGCGCGGCTCTGGCTGGAAGCGGGCGAAGAGGCGATGGAAGCGTGCGCGTGGGACGAAGCGGAGTCCGGCGCCGCCCAGGCGGAGCGCCTCGGCGCGGGACCCGCCGCCGCGCTTCTCGCCGCCTGCGCCGCGTACGCCGGCGCGCGGTTCGACGCGGCCGGCGCCGCCGCCGCCCGCGCGGCGGCCGCCTCCGATCCGGCCGTGCGGGCGCAGGCGCTTCTCTGCTCAGCCCGCGTCCTCGAACGACACGGGGAAACGGCGCGCTCGCTCGAACTGGCCAACGAGGTGATCGAGGTTTCCGTGGATCCGCTCGTCCGGGCCGACGCCCTCGTGCTGCGCGCCTCGGCGTTCGAGGCCCTCGGGCGGCTCGAGGAAGCGGCGTCCGCCTGCCGCGAGGGAATCGCCCTGGCCGGGTCCGGGGAGCCGCGGGCCCTGCGGATCCTCGCTGCGCTTGAAGAGGCGTCCTCGAGGGCGCAGTTTCGGCTTGGGCGCGCGGCGGAGGCCCGGGACGCGGCGGATCGCGCCATCCGTGCGGCGAACGCGGCCGGCGACCGCCGCGCGATCGCGCGGTCGCTGAGCCAGAAAGGCGGGATCGAATTCGCCGCCGGCGCCTGGGACGCCGCGCTCGACGCGAACCGGAGGGCGCTCGCGATCCGGCGCGAAACGGGCGACCGCTCGGGCACGGCCACGAGCCTCCAGGGGCTCGGCAACGTCCATTACCGACGCGGAGACTGGGACGAAGCGCTGCGCAGCTACGACGAATCGCTCCGGATCAGCCTGGAGGTGGGCGACCTGAACGCGGTGGCGGCATCCCGTTCGAACGCCGCCAACGTGTATTTCCAGCGCGGCGATTACCCGGCCGCGCTCGCGGGCTACGAGGAATCGATCCGGCTCCGCCGCGAGTCCGGCCACCGCGGCTCGCTTTCCATCGTGCTCTGCAACAAGGGAAACGTGCACGGGAGCCGGGGGGAATACGACGAGGCGCGGGCGGCGTTCGAGGAAGCCCTCGGCATCGCGCGCGAAATCGGCGACCGGCCGACGGTCGGGCTCGTGCTGGTCAACCTCGCGCTTCTGCACTACTTCCGCGGCCGGTTCGAAGACTCGCTGGGCGCGGCGGAGGAGGCGCTGAGCATCCGGCGGTCCCTGGGCGACCAACCCGGAGTCGCGGAATGCCTTGGCGCCGCGGGAGTGGCGCGGCAGGCGCTGGGCGACCTCGCGGGTGCGGGCGCGGCCCACGCCGAGGCGCTCGAAATCCGGCGCGGCGCCGGTGAAATGCTGGGGGTGGCCGAAAGCCTGGCCAGCCTCGGCGCCTTGCGTTTCCTGCGCGGCGACTTCGAGGCCGCCCGCCGCGATTTCGAGGAGACGGTGGCGCTGTGCCGCGGGCTCGGGCAGAAACGTGTCCTCGCGCAGGCTCTCTGCAGCCTCTCCCTCCTGCTCCAGCAGCGAGAGGACCCCGCGGCGGCGCTTCCCCCCGCCCTCGAGAGCCTCGCCCTCCGCCGGGAGATTTCCGACCGCAAAGGGACGCTCGAGAGTCTGCTCCGGCTGGGAGGCGTGCACGCCGCGGCGGGTCGGGCGGCCGAGGCGCGGCCGTGCTTCGAGGAGGCGGCGGAGCTCGCGCGCGCGCTGGGGTCTTCCGCAGATGAGGCAGCGGCAGCGGAAGCCCTCGCCGGGCTCGCCGGCGCCGACCCGGGCCTGCCGCGCCCCGGACCGGCGCCGAACGGTTAGAATCGCCCCGCCTCCTGCTTCCGAGACCGCGTGACCGATCCCTCCCCCGCGCCCGCCGAATCCGCCAGACCCCGCAGGGACAAGCTCCATCTCTTCTGGCTGGCCGCGCTCGCCGTCATCGTTCTCGCGAGCGTCTTCTTCCACTTTCCGTACCGCGCCGGGCCGGCCGCGCCGCCAAAATGGTCGGGCGCATGGCCGGGACGCGGCGTGGTGCGCGTGCCGGGCGGGTGGGACGACCGGCGGAAGGAATTCTGGAAGTCGCGCGAGCGGGACCGCGGTGCGGTGGCGTTCGTGGGCGACTCGATCACCGAGTGGTGGGCCGACCTCGCCGGGGCCTTCCCCGGCCTCCGCGTCGCCAACCGCGGGATCGCGGGCGACGTCAGCCGCGGCGTCCTGTTCCGGCTCGGAGAAGACGTCCTCGACCTCGAGCCGCGCGGCGTCGTCATCCTCGTCGGCACGAACGATCTCCGGTTCGGAGGGACGCCCGAGGACGTGGCGTTCAATATCGCGGAGATGATCCGGGAAGTTGAGAAGCGGGGCAAGGGGACGCCGGTCGTGATCTGTCTCGTCATGCCGCGAGAAGGCGCCGTGGACCTGTTCCCCGGGAAGATCCTGGCGCTCAATGCGCTGATCCTGAAGGAGGCCGCTCTGAAGAAGGGTGTGGCCGTGTGCGACACCTGGGCACCGTTCGCGGACGAGCGCGGGCTGGCGCGTGACGAAGAGTTTCCGGACCTGCTGCATCCGAATGCGAAGGGGTACGCAAAGTGGGCGGAGGCACTGGTGCCGGCGATGAAGGAAGCGGGGATCGTGAAATGAGCGGAAAGGCGACCCGGAGCGGGCGGCGGTCCGGCGGCGAGACCGAACTGGGCGGCGACGACGTCCGCTTCCATGAAACCCTCTGGTCCACCGTGCTCAAGGCGCGCGACCGGTCGAGCCCTTCGGGCAACGACGCGTTCGGCCGGCTCGCGCGCGCGTACTGGAAGCCCGCGTACTTCTTCATCCGCCGCCGCGGCAAAAACGTGGACCAGGCCAAGGACCTGACGCAGGGATTCTTCGCCGCCCTCCTCGAGCGCGATGTCCTGAAAGGCGTCGACCCCGCCAAGGGCCGCTTCCGCACCTTCCTCCTGACCGTGCTCGAGCGCTTCCTCGCCAACGAGCGCGAGCGTGCGGGCGCGCTGAAACGCGGCGGCGGCCGCGAGGCGGTGCCGCTGGACGTGGCGCAGGCCGAGGTGGAGCTGGCGCGAGCGGGGGAAGGCCCGGAGCAGGCATTCGAGCGCGCGTGGGGGGCGGGAGTGCTGGCGCGTGCCTTCGAGCGGCTGCGGGGCGCGGCCGGATTCGAGGCGCTGGAGCTGAAGCTGGGGGAGGGCCTGTCGCACGGGGAGATCGGGAAGCGGCTGGGATGCGGGGCGAAGGACGTGGAGAACGCGCTTTATCGGGTGCGGAGGAGGTTCAAGGAGGCGGTGCTGGCGGAGATCCGGCTGGAGGTGGAGTCGCCTGCCGAGGCGGAGGAGGAGTTGGCGCGGGTGTTGAAGATGATGGGGAAGTAGGGCGTAAGCCGTTACGCTCCCGGGACATGACGAAATCCGAAGATCCAGCGAGGGGTTCCGCTTCTCTTCCTGAACATAGAGGCAGGAGGAGAACCAAATGACGCTTGCAGCCTGCCGGGAATGCCGTGGATCGGTGAGCATCGAGGCGAAGACCTGTCCGCACTGCGGGGTGTCGCGGCCGTTCGTGATGCCGGGCGGAAAGCAGTGGGGCGGGGAGTGGAAGTCGCGGACGACGATTCTCGGGATCCCGCTGATCAGCGTGGCCTGGGGCGTGGGCGCGGACCGCCGGCCGCGGGTCGCCAAGGGCGTGATCGCGATCGGGCAGTTCGGAGTCGGGGTCGTGACCATCGCGCAGTTCGGCGTCGGGATCTTCGGGCTCGGGCAGTTCATCGTGGGAGCGGCCGTGCTCGCGCAGTTCGCGGCCTGCACGCTCGCCGCCGCCGGGTCGTTCGTCGGCGGGTACGACTTCGACTCGGGGCGCCTGCTGCTGACCGGAGGCGGGCTCGATCTTCACACGCCCCCGCTGGATAACTCGTTCCGCGGCATGATGTTCGGGCTGACCTTCGGGCTCGCCATGTATATATTCCAGGTCTTCCGCGTCACGCTGCTGCGCGAGCGGCTCCGCGCGGGTCCTCCCCCGGAGGGTTTCCCGGCGGCCCCCCCGCCGGAAGCGATGGCCGCGTTCCTCGGGGCGGCGACGCCGGTCGCCGAGACGCCGACGCGGGTGGCGCAGGGGCCCGACCTGCCGGCCGGGACGATGCTCGGCTCGTACCGGCTGGAGGAGCTGATCGGTCGCGGCGGAATGGGCGCCGTCTACCGCGCGCGGCACTCCATGCTCGACCGCACCGTCGCGATCAAGGTGCTCCCGAAGACGTTCGCGGCAGACCCGGAATTCGTGGAAAGGTTCAAGCGGGAGGCCCAGGTGCTCGCGAAAGTCCATCACCCGAACATCGTCTCGATCTTCGACATGGGCTGCGCGGGCGACACCTACTACTTCGCGATGGAATACGTCGACGGCGTGAACCTGAGGTCGATCGTGAAGAGTCGCGCCCTCAAGCCGGAGCAGGCCCTTCAAATGGTCCCGAAACTCTGCGACGCGCTGGAGTTCGCGCACGCCCGCGGCATCATCCACCGCGACATCAAGCCCGAGAACATCCTCGTCGGCCGCGACGGCGAGCCTCGCATCGCGGATTTCGGCCTCGCGCGGATCGTGCTCGGCTCGGGCGCGCCGATGCACCTCACGCAGACGGACGCCGTGATGGGAACACCCGACTACATGGCGCCCGAGCAGCGCCAGTCGACGCGCGACGTCGACCACCGTGCCGACATCTTCTCGATGGGCGTGGTCCTCTACGAGATGCTCACCGGGAAACTCCCCGTCGGGCGGTTCGACCCGCCGGCGAAGAACCTCCAGGTCGACGTCCGCATCGACTCCGTCGTCCTCAAAGCCCTCGAGCACGACCGCGAACAGCGGTACGCGCGGGCGGCGGAGATGGGAAGCGAAATCAGGCAGATCACGTCGGCGGGACCGAGGCTGTCGTGATGGCGCGGCGCAGCCGCGCCCCCTTGAACTTTACCTTCCCCTTTACCTTTCCCTGCCGTTCGCGCTGGACGAAAGGCAGGGAAAGGCAAAGGGAGAAGGTAAAGTTCAAGGGGGCCGCTTCGCGGCCTGAGCGGAATTGGGTCATTCCCTTCCGACTTGTCTTGACCCGGACTGCGGCACCCCTCGACTCGCCCTGCGGGCTCGCTCAGGGTAAGCCGGGCCGGCGGAAGGCCTCAGCAGGTCCGAACGGACTTCCTCGGCCCGGCTTAGTGCCCCTTCACATAGGCCGGCCTCACCCGGTAATAAACCTCCAGCGTCAGCACGTTGAGCGCCGTGGCCATGATGCGGCCGCCTTCCCAGCTCCAGCGGTCCACGGCCGGATCCCACGAACCCTCGAGGCAGCGGTCCTTCTTGTCCTTCGGCTTCCCGGCCTGCGCCGGCAATACCGCCCCCTTCATCGCCGCGTTCCACTGCGCCCAGGCACCGCCTTTCGGGCCGTCGGCGAGGAACATCGCCTCGGTGCCGTAGTACCAGTAGTAGTAGTCGATCTTGAGGGGCGCGTTTTTCGGCGGGTCGGAGAGGAGGGCCCGGGCTGCCCCCTGGATCCGGGGGCTCGTCGGCTTCTCCCCCGAGCCGATCCGGACCACCATGGCCGCCGCCGTCATGGTCTCGTGCCCGTCGAACTTCTCGTTCTTTCCCATCGCCATGACCTTCCCGGTGCCCTTGTTCGTATACCCGGTCAGGAAGGTCTTCTCGTCCGTCGCCGAATCCACCCACGCGATCGCGTCCGCGAACGGTTTCGGTTCGATTTCGATCTTCGCGGCGCGCGCGGCCATGAGCGCCGTCACGCCCCAGGCGGTCGCGGACGTGTCGCTGTCTCCGGATCGAGTCGAGTAGCGCCAGCCCGAGCCGGGATTCTGGCCGGCGAGGGCGAAGTCGAGGCCCGCGCGGGCGGCCTTCTCGAACACCGGGCTCGCCGTCATCGCGTAGAACTCCGCCACCGCCGCCTCGGCGACGAGGTGGTTGTACATGTAGTGGGTGCCGCGCGTCTTTCCGAAGCGGCCGTCGGCGTCCTGCGCCGCCATCATCCACTCCAGGCCTTTCTGCACCGTCCGCCCCCAGCACATCATCCTGCCCGTGACCGGGTCGGCGTACTCGACCTTGTCGAGGTCGGTCTTGCCCGCTCCCGCGAACGCGAGCAGCACGATCGCCGTGATCCCCGCGTCGTGTTCGGCGTTGCCGGTTCCCGTGCAGGGCGCGTCCTCGGGGCAGAGTCCCGTGTACTCGACGCAGCGCCACGCGCCGTCCTCGGATTGGTGCCGCGCGAGCCACGTGAGCCCCGAGAGGACAGCCTCCTCCGTGCTCCCCTTGCCGGTGCTCCCTCCGCCGGCCATGAGCGCGGGCTTGTGATCCTTCATCCGCGCGTCGAACGGGCCCTCTTCCGCCAGCCCCACTCCGCCGGCCACCAGCACCAGTGCCCAGGTCACGATTCCCCGCATGGCGTCTCTCCGCGTTGGGTCCCCCGCGGCGGGAATCTTAACACCCTTCAGCTCCGCCGGCTGTTGAGTTTCGCCAGCAGCCGGAGGATCTCGAGGTAGAGCCACACGAGCGTCACGAGCAGCCCGAACGCCCCGTACCACTCCATGAACTTTGGAGCGCCGTGCTCGGCGCCTCTCTCGATGAAGTCGAAGTCGAGGACGAGGTTGAGGGCCGCGATGATCACGACGAAGACGCTGAAGCCGATGCCGATCAGGCCCGAGCCGTGGATGTAGGGGATGCGGACGCCGAAGAAGCCGAGAATGAAGGAAGTGAGGTAGAGGAGGCAGATGCCGCTCGTGGCGGCGAAGACGCCGAGGCGGAAGTTCTCCGTGACCTTGATGAGGCGGAACATGTAGGCGACGAGGAGGCCGAACAGCGTGCCGAAGGTCAGGACGACGGCCTGGAGCACGATGCCGGTCCCGGGCCAGCGGAGGTCGTAGACGGCGGAGATCGCGCCGAGGAAGAGGCCCTCGCAGGCGGCGTAGATCGGCGCGGTGATCGGGGCGAGTTCCCGTTTGAAGATGGTGATGAGGGCGACGACGAATCCGCCGATGGCGCCGAGGAGGACCCAGGGGACGACGGCCTGGAGGTTCTGGCTCGCCTGGGTTTTCTGCCAGGTGAAGACGGCGGTGGTGGCGGCGATGGCGAGGAGGATGGCGGTCTTCACGGCCGTGCCCTGCACCGACATGGTGCGGGCGCCGGCGGCGGCGATGAAATTGGAGAAGGTCTTGTCGTTCAGGGCGGGGTTCGCGGTTCTCATGGAGGGAGATTGTCGCAAATGCGGGACCGGAGCGCCCCGGGTATGCTGCCGGGGGGTCAGTTCGACCTCGTTGAGGGATCCGGCCTGTGAACATCCGCCCGCTTCTTCCGATTCTGCTCGCCGCGGCGACCGCCGCTGGAGATCCGGACCACCGCTGGCTCGTCCCCGAGGAGGTGATTTCCGCGAAAGGGGAGCGCGAGCCGATCCCCGTCGACGTGGCCCGGACCCGGTCCGGAGCCACCGGAGTGTTCGTCTTCGAGAAGGACGCGGGACTTACCCTCCACGTGTCGAAGGACGGCAGACCGCCCTGGAAGGTCCTGATGCTGCCCCTCGGACTCCCCGGCGGGACGCGCACCGAGGAAGCGGTCGCGGAGACCCTGCTGACGGACATGGACGCGCGCACCGTGGCGTTCGCGCGGTTCGACCTCGAGAAGGCCGAGGAACTCTCCCGCACCCCATTCCCCGGGAAAACCACCGGCACCCCGCTCTTCTCCCGCCTCGAAGCCGACGGCGCGACCCGCTCCGCCCTCGTCGTCTGCGAGGGCGGAGACGTGAACTTCTCTTCCAGCTCCGACGCCGGCGCTACCTGGACGGCTCCGACCCGGATCGCGCGGAACGCGCGCCACGACGACTCGATCTGCCCGCCGCTGTACCGGACCTCGAGGGGCCTGAGCGTCCTGCACGTCGACGAGGCGGGCGCGCCGGCGGCCATCGAGAGCGCGGACGGCGGGAAGACCTGGGCGACCTCGAGGTCGGCACCGGCGCTGGCGGAGAAGGACGGCAAGCCGATCCTCGTCGCGGGCGCGGCGGACGGCCGCGACCTTCACGCCGTATTCCTCACGTCGGAAGGCCGGTACGTGCACGTCCTCTCCGGCGACGAGGGCGCGCACTGGCAGAACCCGGTCCTGCTCGCCGTCACGCGCCTCTGCGACACCGCGTGTTTCTTCGACCTCCGCGCCGCGCGCGGGACCGTGACGTTCGCCTGGAGCGAACCCGGCAAGGGAGACCGCCACGTCCGGCGCGCCCGGCTCCTGGTCAGCCGCAACGCGGGGAATTCGTGGGAAGAGTCGCCGATCGCCGGCGGCCTCGCGGCGGATTCGGGGTGGCCCGTGGTGCGGCTGACGCCTGAGGCGGGGGTCTTCGCTCTTCTCTCGGCGCGTCCGGAGGAGGGGAAGGGCGGCGGGAAGTTCGTGCTGCTCCGCGAGTCGCAGGGGATCGACGCGCCCGCGCCGGTCTGGCCCGCGGGGCGCAGGGTGCCGGAGTGGTGGAAGGGAGAGTAGGGCGGTTCCATCAGGGGAGATAGCGCCCCGCGATGAAATGCCGGAGGGACTCCGGCTTGTAGTTCTTGCTGTAGTACGTCCAGGTTGGCGGTGTTCCGGGCGGCTGCGACTTGTTACCGGTCATGCTCCACGTGTACCCGAGGTAGGCGCCGGCGGCGTCGACGTAGATCCTCATCCAGCCGCGCCCCGCCCCGCGCCACTCCGCGTACGCGCTTCCCGGCCCCAGCTCGCCCGCGAGAAACATCCGGGTGTCCTGCGAGTGCGGCGACTTGCTCGAGTCGAAGACCAGCAGGTCGCGGAACCGGACGGTGGGGCCCTTCTTGGGGAACTTGTAGACAATGACCGGTCCCACGGAAGCGACGACCGCACAATGCCCGGTGGTCGCCGGGTAACCGGAATCAGGGTCGTCGACGTACCACCAGACCGCGACGTCCCCGGGAGCCAGGTCGGCGAGGTTCGTGATCCGCTCGAACGAAACGCCGTCCTCGATGAGCTGGTAGAAACTCTCGCTGGAGGGCCAGTCGTACCCGGTCTTCAGCTTCCAGGAGAAATCCGTCGTGCCCCAGCCGGTCTTGAGTGCGCGCGTCACGAGCTGGTTGCAGAGGGAGCGGTTTTCGGCGAAGGGGTTCCCGTCCTCCTTCCAGAGGACGAGGTGCTCGGAGGCGTAGTCGTTGAGCGTTTTCCCTGTCGAATTCACGGTGAGTCCCGCCAGCGTCTGGGCTCGGAGGTCTTCGGCGAGGGCGGACAGGCGGGCGACGTGGGGTGGGGAAGCGGATTCCGCGCGGGCGGGCGGGTGTGGGGTGACGGCGAGGACCAGGGTGGCGGCGGCGGCGGCCGCGGGTGCGAAGCGCATGGGGCCTGCCTTCCTGCGGGGCGGGATCGGGTTCGGGTCTCCGGCCTGGGACTCAGGGTAACATGGCCAGCATTAAAATTATAAAGCTTTATCATTTTAATGTCTGACCAACAGGCCTCCCCTCACTCGTTCGCGCCGCGGCGCGCCGACGCTATAGTGCCCCTTCATAACAATCAGGAGCACACTCCATGGCCGATGAAAAAACCGTCACCACCCCCTCCGGTCTCCAGTACGAAGACCTCGTCGCAGGCACCGGCGCTTCCCCCACCCAGGGCAAGAGCGTGAAGGTGCACTACACCGGCTGGCTCACCAACGGGACCAAATTCGACAGCTCGAAGGACCGGGGCGAGCCGTTCATCTTCCAGATCGGGCTCGGCCGCGTGATCAAGGGCTGGGACGAGGGCGTGGCGACGATGAAGGTCGGGGGCAAGCGCAAGCTGACGATTCCGCCGGGCCTCGGCTACGGCGCGCGCGGGGCGGGCGGGGTGATCCCCCCGAATGCGACGCTGGTGTTCGAGGTGGACCTGCTGGGCGTCGGGTAGGAATCCGGCGGCCGCCGGGACGCGTAATTGACGGCGATGACTCCCATGCCGATCCGACTGCTGGCCCTGACCGCGCTCGTGCTCGCCGGCTGCGACAAGCCCGGACCCGAGCCCGGCCCGAAAGGAGACCCCTCGATGCCCGCGAAGGAGCAGGTGGCGACGCTGTCGGGCGGCTGCTTCTGGGGAGTGGAGGAACTCGTCCGCGAAATTCCGGGCGTCCTCGCGACCGAGGTCGGCTACACCGGAGGCACCGTCGAGAATCCGAAATACGCCGACGTCAAGACCGGCCGCTCCGGCCACGCCGAGGCGATCCAGATCCGCTTCGACGCCAACGTCCTCAGCTACGAAACGCTCCTCCGGAATTTCTTCCGCCTGCACGACCCCACCACGCCCAACCGCCAGGGCAACGACCGCGGCACGCAGTACCGCTCGGCGATCTTCTATCACGACGAGGAGCAGAAGCGGACGGCGGAGAAGGTGAAGGACGAGGTGAACCGGTCGGGGAAGTGGCCGGCGCCGGTCGTGACGGAGATCGTTCCCGCGAAGACGTTTTATCCTGCGGAGGACTATCACCAGGACTATCTGCAGAAGAATCCGGGAGGCTATACCTGCCACTATTGGCGGGATTGATACCGCGGACAACTTCAACATTTCAACTTCAAAGGAAAAAAATCAACCGCATGATCGGATTGAATTCCGCCCCATTTGGAATTTGGAAGTTACTTGAAGTTGAATAATTGAAGTTGCCCTTTCCGGCCGTCAGGCCGGTCTGCCGTACACCAGCGCGTGAAGCGCCCTCATCGCATTCAGCGCGACGATCCCCCAGCTCGATTCGAAGCTCGGGTACTTCCAGGCCAGGACCACCCGCGGAAGCACCCGGACGCCGGCCCGCCGCGCCGCCGTGAGACCGGGCTTGATCTCGCGGTAGATCTCGGCGAGGTCCTGCACGAGGTCCCCCTCCTCGGGCTCCTCTCCATCCTCAGGTTCCCGCCTCGGGTCCAGCCAGACCCGGTAACGCCGCGCTCCCCCGAGCATCGCCTCCGCCACGTGCGTCACCCGCGCGCGGTCCCGGTCGGTCAGCACGAACGGGTTTTCCCACCGGTCCAGCTTTTCGTCCCAGCGCGTTTCAGGAAGCGCGCACGCGGCGAGATAGAGCTGCGACAGGCACCAGAGCGCCGCCCCGCACCATTCCTCGGGCGGCGGCTGCGGGCCCGCGAACAGCTCGCAGAAGTTCCGGCCCGCGACAATGAAAGACGCCACCGCGGGGTTCCGGAGGAGGTTCGGCGCGCGTCGGCGCGGCTTCGCCTTCACTTGTTGTCCACGATCCTGTACCGCGTCGCCGGCATCGGCTTCGGCGTTTTCACCGTCTCGGGCGGCACCACGCCCGCGTCTTTCCACTCCTCGGCAAGCAGCTCCCCGCAGGACTTTCCGCCGCCCCTGTGCGTCTTCCCGTCGCATACCCCGGGCTTCGTCCGCCCGTCCCAGATCCGGCTGTTGAAGAAACACTCCACGCAGTCCGCGCTCGACTCGGCGATCTTCAGCCAGTCCGGCAGGAGATATCGCGCGAAATTCCAGGCGGGAATCGTGCCGACCGTCAGCCAACCCTTCTCGTTCTTCACGAACATCGTGTCCGGATTCGACTTCAGCACCGTCGCGTCGTCGCCCTCGCACCCCTTCTCGATTGTGATGTCCCCGGCCTCGCACTTGTCCTCCACCACGGCTTCGGCGATGAAGAACTGCTCCTTCGTGTGCAGCCGGAGCAGCGCGTCCAGCTCCGCCACCCGGTTCTTCCAGTCGCCCAGCCGCCCCGCGTCCACGTCGCCCTGGAACGCCACCTTGATTGAGAGCGCCCGCCCGCGCGCCGCCATCTCCTTCACCACCTTCGCCTCCTCCGGCGTGAACGGCGCGAATTCCGGCGGAAGATCGTTCGGCCCCCGGTCCGTCACCGTGAACTTCACCTTCGGCGCCTTGCCCCCGGCCTTCCATTTCGGATTCGGAAACCTCACGCCCGGCACCTTCTCCGCGATCAGCTCCTTGCACGACTTCGTCGGCGCCGTCCCCTTGTGCGTGTCCTTTCCGCACAGCTTCCGCGGATCGCTTCCCATGATGCAGTCCGGACACTCCCACCCCTTCTGCGTGCTGTCGCGTTCGTCGAGCTGGCCGAAGACAGCATGGCCGAGCTCGTGCACGACGACGGTTCCCAGGGTCCAGGTCCGGCCGGGATGGCCGTCGGGATGCGCGACCATCTTGATCTTCCAGAGCGACGTCCCCCCCATCATCGCCAGCCCCATCGCCTCCACGTCCTTCAGCACCTCCCGGTCGAGGTGCCCCGCCGGAACGAAGATCCGCCCGCGCGTGGTCTTGTCCTCGAGAGTCACCTCCGCGAACCAGAACTGGCCCTCGGTGAGGTCGAAGAGCAGCTGTGAAGCGGTCTGCAGGCGCCCTTTCCACTCGTCGAAGATCTTCCCGTCGACGTCGTCCTCGAATGACACGGAGAATTTCCAGGCCGTGGCCTCGGGCGGGGCGGCGGTGGTCTGGGCGCGGGCGGTGGCGGTGGCGGCGAGCAGGGCGGCGACGGCGAGGGCCTGGCGCATGGCGGGTCTCCCGGATGGTCCCCCCGTCGTGGTCAGACGCCCGGAGGGGGCGCGCGGTCAAAGCGGTCCCATGATATCCCGAAGCCGCCGCGCGCCTAACCGAACCGCATCTTCCGCCTCGGCTTCCGCAGATAGAGGTGCGTCCAGCTCACCCGCGCGTCCCTGTCCGTCGGCGCGTATTGACGCACCGCGTCACCCCGCTGCCGCGACGTTGACGCCGCGGGCGGCTCCCGGACCGCCCTGTCCAGCTCGGCCGCCTCGAAATAGGGGCGCACCTGGCCGGCCTCCGCCAGCACGAACCAGTAGCCGCGGGGGGAGATTTCATGGAAGCGCGCGTCGACCTTCAGTGCGACCGCGGCCGGCGCCGCCGCAAGCGAGACGCCGCCGCGAAGCCCCTTCCAGCCCCCCTCCTCCCGCAGCGCTTCGGCCACCACGTCGCGTTTCGTCACCCAGTCGACGTCCTTGTAGAGCAGGTGGGGATCTTCCCGGAGCGCGTCCAGCACGTACCGCCATTTCGCCAGGATCTCCCCGGTTTCGCCGCGCGCGTCGCGGCCGAAGAACTTATCGGCTTCTCCGAGGTAGTACTCCTGGATCTCGAGGGCGGTCATGCGGTTTCCGTCCTCGAGCGGGATCGCGGCGGCCAGGCCGGGATCCGCGTTTACGAGGGACAGGGCCTGGACGGGGTCGCGGGGTGTGAGGTCGCGCAGGGGATGACCGGCCTCGATCATGTGGAGGACGAGGTCGGTGGTGCCGAGCTTGAGGACGGTGGCGAGGCGGCTCATGGAGCTGTCGCTGAAGAGCACCTGCAGGCGTTTGCGGCGGCGGAAGACGCTCCAGGGGGCGCGCACGAAGTTCTTGAGGTCGAAGACCGGCCGCAGTGTGTCGTCCCAGAAGACGCCGCTCGCGGCGCGGATCGCGGGACCTTTCTGCGAGAGTCCGATCCGGCCTGCCGCGGGTTCGACGCGGCCCGGCCCGGCGTAGACCGCGCGGGTGAGGAGGTGGGGGAGGAGCAGCCGGCGCGCGCGCCGGAGGATGCAGAGCCGCAGAAAAGCGGAGTACGCCCGGATCCAGGGGATCGTGAGGACGTAGGTGGCGTCCATGAACCGGACGAGGTTCTCCTCGCGGAGGGCGGCGCGGCTGAGGCGGAACAGGGCGCGGGCGGCGGCGGCGAAGGGGCGGCCGGCGAGGGGAATCTGGGCGAGGGAGGAACAGAGGAGGTAGGCGGCGGCGCCCGAGAGGAAAACCGCGGCCAGGGCCGCCTTGAGGGCGAATTCGACGATCCACAGGGGAATCCAGAAGAACGGGAAGGCGGCGGCGAGGAGAATCGCGCGCGCCGGCCCCGCCGGATCGTCGACGTCGTAATTCTCATGCGACCCCCAGACGTTTCCCGCCGCGTCGGCCGAGGACTTTCCGAACACGAGCTCGCCGTCGTACCCGCGCAGCCTGAGGCGGCGCTCGGCCTCGGCGTGAATCGACAGCAGCAGCCGGTCCTGCGCGTGGTGGTACTTCGCCGCCTCGACGGGCCCGCGGCACTCCGGGGTCGCCATCTCCAGCAGCCCCGTCGAGAACCGGAGCGTCGGCGCCTCGTAGTGCAGCAGACCCCCGTTGGAGAGGAAGACGCCGCCCTTTGGGATCGCGGCGGGAAGCGACGGGACCGCGTTGCGCACGGCGGTCTCGGCGACCTCGAAGATCTCCCGCGGCAGCGGGGCGGGGGAGCCCGGCTCGCGCGGGACGAAGAACAGGGCGTACTCGGTTTCCACGCCGATCAGGCGGTCGGACATCTCACGCCCCCAGGCGCCGACAAAAAAAGCTCCACCCGGGAAGCGGATGGAGCGGAGTCACCGGGACGACTTCCTACTCGCCGCCCCCGGGGACGGTGCTCGCCTTCACGTAGTCACCCGGACGCGTCTTCGCGTCCTTCACGATCGCCTTGAACGCCTCCGCCACCCTGTCCTTCGGCGGCGCGACGGGCGGCTTCACGGCCGCGGTCTTCGTCTCTTCCATGGTTCTCAACCTTTCCTGAGGAATGAGCGGATTGTAGTCTGACGGGCGCCTGCAATTCAACGCGGTCCGATCGGCGCCCCGCCCTGCGCTTCCCAGATCTGCTTGAAGAGGGCGATCGACGCGGGCGCGTGTCCCGCGTAGTGGTTATTGAAGTAGCCGAAGACTTCGTACTTCGGCGCGAGGTCGCGCACCGTCGGGATCCAGGCTTCCATTTCCTTGGTGCGGTCGACGACGACCTTATCCCACGAGGTGGTGACCTTCTCGATTCCCTGCCGATCGCCGAGCCACCGGATGTACACGAAGTCCGACGTCATCAGGTCCATGCGTTTCCGGTACTCCGCGGCCCGCAGCATGAACGGGTGGTCGATGAGGGCCAGCGCGACCTTCTTCGAACGGAGGTGGTCGAGCATGGCGGGGACGAGAAAGTTCTTGTTCCGGACCTCGACCGCGAACCGGTATCCCTCCGGCAGCGCTCTCACGAACTTCTTGAGCGCCTCGAAGAACGGCATGGGGTTGGGAAGCTCGGTCTTGTTCATGTAGGGGAACTGGAACAGGATCGGTCCGAGCCGGTCGCCGAGTCCGTCCATCACCTTGAGGAACGCCGCGAGGTCGTCTTCGGCGCCGACCAGTTTCTTCTCGTGCGTGATGACCTGCGGCGCCTTCGCGGCGATCGTGAATCCTCTCGGCGTCTTCGCGACCCATCCCGCGACCACCGCTGCGGAAGGGATTCGATAGAACGTGGCGTCGACTTCGACCGTGTCGAAGTGCTTCGCGTAGTGCGCGAGGAAGTCGGCGGGCGCCGTGCCGGGGGGATAGAACGGCCCGACCCACGATTCCGCGGAGAAGGAGGAGGTGCCGAGTCGGACGGGCATGCGCGGGATGATACCCTTTACCTTCAACCGCCGATCTGAATCTCGTAAAGGTGCGCGAACGGCGCGCCGGGCCGGGCGATGTTCTCGTGGATGTGCTGCAGGCTCGTCCGCTGCCCCGGCCAGGCCAGCGACTCGTACGCGGTCTCGAACGCCAGCCAGCGCGACTCGACGTGCTCGATCGAAAGCCGGACCGCCGGGCTGCCCGTCGCCTGCGCCGCGAAGACCGACACCATCTGGATCGCGTCCAGCCCCACCTCGTAGAACGTCTGCACGTTGTCGGCGGAGAACAGCCGGAGGGGGATGACTCCCGTGTCGACCATGATCTCTCGAAACGCCGCCTGGTACGCCGTCTCTCCCTTGTCGATGTGCCCGCGCACTCCTTCCCAGGTGCCCCCCATGTGATAGTGCGGGTTGCGTTTCAGAAGGAGATACTCGGTCCCGGCCTCGGCCTGGCGGAAGATGTAGGCCTCGACCATCGTGGAAATGATGCGCGGCATCGCGGGCGGATTCTAAGCTCCCCGGACCGTTTTGACACTCCCGCGCCTACGATTTCGCGTCCCAGGCGCCCTTCGCCAGCGCCTCCGTCTCTTCCTGGATCGCCTCCATCCCGAAGAAGTGCTTCCGGATGACGCGCTCCCGGTCGATCCACCAGATGGAGCGCACCTTGTCGGCGATCCGTTCCACGAACTTGCACAGCATGAGCTGCTCTCCGCGGATTTCGGTGATCTGTTCGCCGTGGCATTCGATCGTCGTGGGCGCGAGCTCGGTCTGGGCCATCGCGAGGCGCTGGACGGTGCGTTTCGTGCCGGGGGTCTGAGGAAGGGTAGCGACGAACTCGTGGAGGCCGAAGCCCGGGACGAAGTCGTCGGGGAGTCCCCGCTTGTAGGGCCTGCCCTGCCACGTGCCGATGAAGCCGGTTTCGATTCGCCTGAGGGTGAAGAAGGGCTGGCCGAGTTCGGTCTGGACGCCGTCCTGCATGAAGTGGCAATTGGCGATCCTGTCGTTGTGGCCGAACACGACGACGGCGGCGGAGTCGTGCCATTTGCCATCGCCGCCCATGTAGTGGAGTTCGGTTTCGAGCATGGCTCCCTCGCCGGTGGGATTGACCATGTGGCATTCCCAGCCGGTGGCCTTGCCCTCGGCCCAGAGGGAATACCAGCGGTGAATCTTTTTCCAGGGGCCGCGCTCGGCGAGTTCTTTCGAATATGGGCGTCCGAGGGGCGGAAACACGTGCTCCGGCCGTTTTGGAGCCTCCGGCGCGGCGGGCGGGGCGGCCGGCGCGGGCGGGGCGGTTGTGTTCACGAGGCGGGAGGGCGCCTGGACCGCCGCGGCGGCGGAGCCCGCCTGCCTGGAGGCCACGACCGGGTTTTTCGGAATCTCCACCATCAGCTTGGTGGGGTCGTCGAATCCCGCGATCGGCGTTCCGGCCGGCTTCGGCGGCGGCGGTTTCGGGAAGGGCAGCGTGATTTCCGTGCGCGCGGCGGCTTCCGATTCTTCGAGAAGCGCCGTCAGCCCGAATTCGTACTTCACGAGGTTCCGATCCCGGTCGATCCACCAGGTCGTGCGCGCCTTGCCCTGCACGCGCTCGACGAATTTCCAGGCGCGGAAGATCTTGTTGAGGACTTTGACCTCTTCCTCTCCCATGCACTCGATCGTTGCAGGCGCTGGCGTGTCGGTGCCCATCGGGAGGCGCGTGAACCCCCAGAATCCGTGCATCTCCTGGGGAAGGGTGGCCACCCACTCGGCGAATCCGAAGTTGGGGAGGAAGTCGGGAGGGAGGTGTTTTGTGAAGGCTTTTCCGACCCAGTAGCCGCTGAAAGTTTCCCCGTCGCGGCGGATGGAGAAGCCCATGACGCCGTCTCTCTGGTAGCGGACAGCTTCGAGGCGCACGCCGCCGGTTCCGAAGGCCAGCGTGGAGACGCCTTCGGACAGGCCGGCATCGGTCCGGTAGACGGTCAGCGTTTCGATCGTGGCGCTGCCGTCGGAGACGGCCGAGACCACGTGGCGCTCGTATCCGGTGCGCTTGCCCTGGGGGTCCCAGAGCGAGAACCAGCGGACGCCGGACTTGAACGGAGCGCGTTTGGAGGTCGAAACGGGCATATATTCGCCTGATCTCTCTTTTTCCTAACCGGAAATATGGTCAGGGGATGCGGCAGAGTACAGTTTTTCTTGCCGGGGGCCAAGGGGGGATTTTGCCCTCCCGACAGTCGCCGATGCCCTACATCCCGAACAGCATCGCCGCCGCCCGCCCGCGCGCCCGCTTCACCTCGATCTCGAGACGCCCCTTCCCAAATTCCAGAATCTCGTCGAAACCGTTTGCGTAGGGAAGCGGGTACTCCACGACATGGTGCGGGGTCACGCCGGCGCCCTCGAGTTTCACGCCTTTCGTGAACATCTTCCCGTCGACCACCGGCACGAGCAGGCAGGACCCGTCGGAGAGCGGGAAGAACTGCGAGCCCAGGACCGCGCCCTCCGTCGTGCGTCCGACGACCGGTCCCAGTTCTTCCTTCATGAACATCCAAGCGAAGATCTCCTTCGCCGAGCGCGAACGGTCGTCCACGAGGAGCACGACGGGTTTGTCCCAGGCGCCGGTGCGGAAAAGTCCGAGGATCGCATTCATGACGAGCGGCGATCCGCCGCGGCCGCGGATGTCGAGGAGGAGGCCGTCGCAGTGGCGGAATTCCTTCTTCATCGCCTTGGAGACGGTCCCGTAGATCGCCGTCGCGAGGAAGTGCCACGTGTGGACGTAGCCGAATCTCATGCCGTTGTGCCGGATCACGCGGACCGAGTTCTGGGTCGCGCCGATCATGGAAATCGGCTCCGGGTTCACTACGACCTCCCGCACCCGGCCCTTCTTCGATTCGACTTCAAGCGTCACCGCCCTGTCCTTCGGCGCCCGGACGTAGTAGAGCGCCGGCCAGGGCAGCCCGGGGTCGCACCCCGTCTCCTCCAGCAGCTTTGACTTCTTCGCCGCCACGCCGTCCACGCTCACGAGGCGGTCGCCGCGCAAAATCCCGGCTTTCTCCGCGGGGCCGCCTTCGAGGAGGTTCCGGACCCAGAGCTCGCCCTCGAGCAGCACCGCCTCGAATCCCACCTGAGGCGACGGTTTCGAGCCCATCTCGGGCAGGAAGTGCTCCGTGTACGAGTCCTTGCTGATCAACACGAGGTGCGACACCTTGAGCTCGCCCAGCATGCGATTCGTGACGGAGATCAGCTCGTCCTGGGTCTTCGCCTTTTTCGCGTAGGGCAGGTACTTCTCGTGGAGGGCCTTCCAGTCCCGCCCGTTCATCTTCTTGTCGAAGAAGTTCTTCTGCGTCGTCTGCCACGCCTCCTCGAACGTCTTGATGTCGGGTTTTTCGGCGAGGGCGGGAAGGGAGAGGGCGAAAGCAAGAGCGACCGGAAGCAGGCGCATCGGGGAAGAGCCTCGAATGAGGGACCCTTATGATACGGAGGCGGCGGGTCGCGTGATGGACGGAGTCGGAAGGGAAGCCCGAAACGGTCCCGACCGGCCTATGACCCGAAGATCTCGTCCACGACGGGGGAGAACCCCGGCAGGATGGCCGTCGAGAGGCGGTCGCCCGCGCCGAACGTCCGAGGCTCCTCGGATTCCTGCAGGCGATACTGCGCGACCGTCGCCGAGGCCGGGTCGGCGATCCAGTATTCCGGAACGCCGGACTTGCCGTAGATCTTGCGCTTCTTGCCCAGGTCCTGGCCCCCCGACTTGGGGGACAGGACCTCGATCACAAGGTCCGGCGCGCCATGGATGCCATCGGGCTTGATCCGGTCGCGGTTCGCGTGCAGGACGACGAAGACGTCGGGCTGAACGGCATCGCTGTCGGAGAGATAGACGTCGCAGGGAGCGATGAAGACTTCCCCGATCGGGTTGTCCTTGAGCCAGGCCGCAAGCAGGAAGTAGAGGCGGGCGACCGTACGCTGATGCAGAACGCTCGGGCTGGGGCTCATGACGAACTCTCCATCAAGGAGCTCCATCCGCGGAGCGGTGGGCGGCAGCGCCCGGTAGTCTGAAACAGTCAAGCGGATCGTCGTAGTCATCTCGTGTCCTCACCAGAATTCTAACAGGATTCCGGCGTGGCGGGCAGCCCCCCTCTACCCCTCGTCGCGGCCGAGGCAGAGACCACGCGGCCGATCTCCGACGCTCACTTCCCCTTCCATTTCTTGACCCATTCCGCGGTCTTCTTCAGGTAGAGGTCCCCGTCCTCCTTCGACGGCTCGATCTCGCTTCCCTCGTGCCACTCGTTCCAGGAGCACACGAGGATCCAGTCGGGCTCCGAGGCGATCGCCGCTTCCCAGAACGCGTCATAGAGCTTGCCTCCGTCGCGCGCGCGGCGGCCGCCGGGAGTGCGGACGAAGGTGTCGTCGTAGCCGGGGACGACGGTGGCGGCGAACAGGAGGCCGTTGACGCGGGAGGCGAAGGAGGCGGACTGGTACTCGGAGCGGAGCGGTTCGAGGTCTGTGAAGACGGGGTTATAGGAGTGGAGGCCGCCGCCGGCGCGGGCGAGGTCGAGGTCGGGGGTGTCCATCAGGAGGAGGGCCTTGCCGCGGGCGGCGACGAAATCCGCGGGAGGGAAGGCGGCGGCGACGCGGGTATAGACGAAGACGACGGGGGCGCCGTCCGAGCGGAGCCAGGCGGGGGAGGGGCCGTACTCGCGGTCGAGGTACGCGAAGTCGGCCGCGATCTGCTTCGCGTCCTTCGCCTGTTCGTAGTAGGCGCCGACGAGGAACTTCTCTTTTTCGGCGACCGCGAGCAGGTTACGCAGCGCCCGGTCCTCGAACGTCCCCTCTCCCCACCAGCTCGCGATGAAACCATCCACGCCCGCGGCCTTCGCCCACTCGATGTGTTTCCGGAGGACCGCCTCGTCGTTCGAGTCGTACAGACCCAGCTCCGGCGTGTTTGTCGCCGCGTTGTGACGCTCCGGATCCCAGTGCACCCAGCGCCCGCTCGGCCCAACTTTCGTCCCGTACCACGGATAGTAGAAGGCGAGCACGAGTTTCTCCCGCGGCTTCTTCACCTCGAAGCGTGCGGCGCCGAGCCGCCGGATCTTCTCCGCGCTCGCCGTGAAGGCCTTCCGATTCGTGGGCTCGCCGGTCTTCGTATCGTGTACAAATTCCACGACGTCTTTGATCGCGACCCTCGTGCCGCCGATGTCGCCCCGCGTGACGATGATCTCGAGGTCGCCCTTCTCCGGAAGCTCGACAAACACGACGGCTTCGAGCGTCGTCTTCGTCGCGTTCATCGAGGGCTTGCCGATGCGAAGGGGCCCCGTCTCGACCTTCACGGCCGGGTCTTCGGCGGCGACTTTCTGGCTGTCCACCCAGAACCGCGCGGCGTTGGCGAACCGGACGGCGGTCCAGTCCGAGGTGGTGGTGACGGTGACATCGAGGCGGAACCAGTCGGCGGCGGCGGGCGTGCTCAGGGCGAGAAGCAATATCGGCGAGAGGCGCATGGGCTCAGCATAGCGCCGGGTCCTCCATTCCGATCTCTTCAAAACCCCTCCGCCGCAGCACGCACGCGTCGCACGCCCCGCAGGCGCTCCCGCCCGGGCCCGGATCGTAGCAGGAGTGGGTGAGGGCATAGTCCACGCCCGCGCGCAGCCCGGCGCGGATGATCTGCGCTTTCGTCATGCGGACGAGCGGCGCGTGGATTCTCCACCGTCCGCCCTCGGCGCCCGCCTTCGTCCCGGCAATCAGGACCCGCTCGAACGCCCTCAGGAACGCAGGGCGGCAGTCCGGATACCCGCTCGAGTCCAGCACGTTGACGCCGATCACGAGGTCGCGCGCGCCCAGCGTCTCCGCCCACGCCGCCGCGAACGCGAGGAAGATCGTGTTGCGCGCCGGGACGTAGGTCGCCGGAATCCGCCGCCCGATCCGCCGCCACTTCGGCACCGCGATCGCCAGGTCCGTGAGGGCGCTTCCCCCGAACACTCCCAGGTCGATCCGCACGACGCGATGGTCCCGGATTCCCAGCGCCCGTGCCACCCGCCGCGCCGCCTGGATTTCCACCGCGTGCCGCTGGCCGTAGCGGAAGGAGAGGGCATGGAGCCGGAAACGCGGCCGCGTGAGGGCGGCGGCGGTCGCGGAGTCGAGCCCGCCGGAGAGGAGGACGACGGCGTCGCGCATGGGGCGGGATTCTAACCGGCGGAGACCGGGAGGCGGGCGTCAGGCTCGCGGCAGGCGGGCGAGCATCAGGAGCCGGAATCCGGTGTGCGGGCTGGGCTGGGACTGGGAGGAGCTGGATCGGAAGGAGGCGAGGCAGCGCAGGCCGGTGCTGGCCCAGTGGCCGCCGCGCAACAGCCGGCAGTGCGGAAAAGCGGCTCCGGCGTCGTTGAGACACAGGTCGCGCGAATTCCCGGCCAGGCCGCGGACGCCGTACGGGGACTCGTCGTGCGGGAACGACTCGACGCCGGCCGGGTGGGCGCCTGACGGATCCGCCCGGTTGTTGCTGCACCAAGGGTCCGCCATCAGGGTTCCCCAGGGATAGGGTCGCTGGTCGGCGCCGCGCGCGGCCTTTTCGCGTTCTACTTCATGCGGAAGTGTGACGAGGCGCCCCGTCCGGCGGCGCACCCATTCGGCGTAGGCCAGAGCGTCTTCCCAGGAGACGCCGAGGACGGGCCAGGATTCCTCCCAGTCCCTGGCCGTGCCGGGGAGCCGCCTCGCGCGGGCCCGGATATCCGGTTGCGCCTGCGCGAGCCACGCCGCGGTCGGGACGGACCAGGGTGGCCCGGGCCAGTACGGACCTTCAGGGCCACGGGGGACGTGGGGGACTGCGAGGGAAGGGTCGGTGCGCGCAAGGTCGTTGAGCCAGACGGCGTAGGCCGCGCAGGTGACGGGATGGCGGGCGATGAAATACTCCGCGACCGCGCGCAATTCCCGAGGGCCCGATTGCTTGTTCGCCGGATCTCCCTGGTAGGTGAACTCGCCCGCGGGGATCTGGACGAAGCCGCCCGGGAGTTCGGGAGATTCGTACATCGTGACGACCTGCTCGATGTGGCGGGCCCGGTTGAAGACGACCGATGCGCGGACGGCACGCCGGCCGCCGGCGGCAATCACGAGCAGCCAGGAGCCTGGGGGAAGTGGCGCCGACTCCACGGGAGTCCGCCCCAGGTGGAGCCCCGGTCCCTCCGGTTTGAAAGGAGATTCCCCGGGAAACAGCTCCCTGATCACGGGATCCGGGATGACCGGCGCGCCGGCGGTGCCGCCCTCGGGTGTGACCGGGAGCAGGAGGCCGTCTCTTTCCTCGAATCGGAACGCCCAGACGTCGGCCCCCGTGAGGGGAGCCGGGGGGCAGGAAGGCCCGTGTGCCTTCAGCCGCATCGGCTGCGCCCGCTCGAACGCCGTGATGCCCTGGGCATCCACGCGGCCGGAGGTCGACCCGCCTGAGAGCGGGTTGTACCCGAGATGGACGAGTTCGGCGGGCTGAAAGCTGCGGCCGTCGACGAGACAGCGGCAGGGGAACGCCTCCGTGCGGACCGACAGCGTGCCGTCGCCGCGGAGAGCGCCGCTGCCGCCTCCCTCGGGTACCGCCGCCATCGGAGTGGCGATCATGGGGTCCTTCACCGCCTGCACGTGCGTTCCCCCGGCCCCGGACAGGCCTTCGCGCTGCTCGAGGCTCTTCAGGAAGAGCCGGACCAGAGCGCCCAGCTCTCGAGCGTCGGCGTAGCGCCCCGAGGGATTGAGCGAAAGCGCTTTGCGGCAGATCGCGTCGATCGGGCTCGGCACCTCCGCTCCGAACGCAGAAGGCGGTTTGAGGGCTTTCGAGCGGATGTTCCCCAGAACCTCCGCGGCGGTTTCCCCGGGCCAGGGCAGATGCAGTGTCAGAATTTCGTACAGGATGACTCCCAGCGAGAAGACGTCGCCCCTCGGGTCCTTCGCCGCCACCCCGGACTCGAGTTCCTCCGGCGACATGTACGCCGGCGCCGGATCGCCCGGACTCTGTGCGCTCTCATCGCCGGAGGCGGGCGGAGAGCTGTCTCCTGGGGACCCGGCGGCCTGCCAGCCGGCGACGATCGTCTCTCCGGACGCCCCGACCAGGATGCCCGAGGGGCGCAACCCCCTGTGAACGACCCCCGCGGCGTGCGCGAAGCCGATCCCGTCGCAGACGTCCAGGAACAGCCGCACCAGCTTCGATCGGTGCCACTCCCGGCGCGCCCTCTCGTTCCCGTGCTCCAGTCCCGTCAGCACGGCCGCGAGCGGCGTCCCCTCCATCCTCTTCAGCGCCAGAAACAGGCGCCGCTTCCCGTCCATTCCCGCCGCCTCGGGCGCGACCGCCAGCTGGAGAGGATCCGGTCCTTCTTCGCCGATCCCGCGCGCGCGGCGCAGCCGCTGGCGCAATCCGGCGGACGCCGTGTCCAGAGCCAGGATGACGGCGGTGGTCGAGGTGTCCGAGGCCGGCGTGCGCGGGCGCCCGGCCGCGCCGATCGCGACATCCTCCCCGCCGCCCCCCAGGACCATCGTCCCGGACCCGCGCGCCGGCCGGAGCATCTCCAGGATCCGCCTGAGCCCCGCCGGCGGTTTCGCCGCGAGAAGCTCCTCAATCATCACCGGATTCAACGGCGCGCGCGCCAGCGCGAGCGCGGCCTCGCCGTCGTTCCGCAGCAGGTGCGACTCGGCGATCGCCCGCACCGCCGACATCTCGCGCGCCGAAACCTGTCCCTCGGACTGCAGGCGGTCGGTCAGCCCGCGCGATGGATCGGCCTCCCAGCCGGCGGCGCAGGCGACGAGCGTCTCCTTCGTGACGAACATCATCTGGAGGGCGAGAAGTCCCTCGAGAATCTGCTGTTCGCGCGGAATCGGCTTGTTCACGAACGTCCCTCATTGATTCCGGCAGGCCGCCGGTACCCCCCTGATCCCCAGTGGCACGATACCACCCCGGCGCGCTCAGACCCCGGATCTGCCTGCCATCGGAACGCGGATTCCGTTTCGGCGCGCCGCCCTCGCCGCCTCCCCGTACCCGGCGTCCGCGTGCCGCGCAATCCCGATCCCCGGATCGTTCGTGAGCACGAGCTGCGCCCGCTTCGCCGACTTCGCCGACCCGTCCACGCACAGGACCTGCCCCGCGTGAATCGAGTACCCGATGCCGACGCCGCCGCCATGATGGACGGAAACCCACGTCGCGCCGCTCGACGTGTTGAGAAGCGCGTTCAGCACCGGCCAGTCGGCGATCGCGTCGGAGCCGTCCTTCATCGCCTCGGTCTCCCGGTTGGGGGAAGCGACGCTGCCCGTGTCGAGGTGGTCTCTTCCAATCACGAACGGCGCCTTCACTTTCTTCTTTGCGACGAGCCTGTTGAGGAGGGCGCCGAAGCGGGCGCGTTCGCCCTGGCCGAGCCAGCAGATGCGGGCGGGGAGGCCCTGGAAGCGGACTTTCTCGCGGGCCATGCGGATCCAGTGGGCGAGGGACTCGTTGTCGCCGAATTCCCTGAGGACGAGGTCATCGGTGACGGCGATGTCGGCGGGGTCGCCGGAGAGGGCGGCCCAGCGGAAGGGGCCGCGGCCCTCGCAGAAGAGGGGGCGGACGTAGGCGGGGACGAAGCCGGGGTAATCGAACGCGTTGGCGACGCCGGCGAGTTTCGCCTGGCCGCGGAGGTTGTTGCCGTAGTCGAAGGCGACGGCGCCTGCGGCCTGCATGTCGATCATGGCGCGGCAGTGGGCGGCCATGGCGGCCATCGACTTCTTTACGTATTCCTGCGGGTCCCGGCCGCGCAGTTCGACGGCCTCGGTGAGGGTCATGCCGTTGGGGACGTAGCCGTTCAGGGCGTCGTGGGCGCTGGTCTGGTCGGTGACGACATCGGGGATGATGTTGCGCTGGACGAGCTCGGGGAAGATGTCGGCGGCATTTCCGACGAGCCCGACGGAGACCGGCTTCTTCGCGGCCTTCGCGTCCTCGGTCCAGCGCAGCGCCTCGTCGAGCGACCCCGTCATCCGGTCGCAGTATTCCTTCTCGATGCGCCGCCGGATGCGCGCGGGGTCGACTTCCACCGTCAGGATCGCGGCGCCCGCCATCGTCCCCGCCAGCGGCTGCGCGCCGCCCATGCCGCCCATGCCGCCCGTGAGCACGAACCGGCCCGCGAGCGTCCCGCCGAAATGCTTCCGGCCCGCCGCCGCGAACGTCTCGTACGTGCCCTGGAGAATCCCCTGCGTCCCGATGTAGATCCACGACCCCGCCGTCATCTGGCCGAACATCGTGAGACCGAGCGCCTCCAGGCGGCGGAACTCGTCCCACGTCGCCCAGTGCGGCACCAGCAGCGAATTCGCAATCAGCACGCGCGGCGCCATGTCGTGCGTGCGGAAGACGCCGACGGGCTTGCCGCTCTGGATGAGTAGCGATTCGTCGTCGCGCAGCGTCCTGAGCGTCTTCAGGATCGCCTTGAGGCACGCCTCGTTCCGCGCGGCCTTGCCGCTGCCGCCGTAGACGACGAGCCGCTCCGGCGCCTCCGCGACCTCCGGGTCGAGATTGTTCTGCAGCATCCGGAACGGAGCTTCGGTCTGCCAGGACCGGCACGAGCGTTTCGTGCCCCGGGGTGCGCGGATCGGTTTCATGCCGCCGGATTGTCGCCGCGACCCGCGCCGCGCGGAAGCAAATCGTCCCCGCCTCTCCGTTCCGGCCGGAGACTACTCCCGCGCGCCCCGGATCAGCTCGTCCACCACGTCCATGAGCAGCTTCGACACGATGCGGATCGGAAGCGGCCGTGCGCTCGGATCCGACCAGGTCCCCTTCACCTCGACGGCGAGCAGGAAGTTCCGCGTGAAGAAGTCCGTCGCCGGGCGCGCGGCCTCGCGCACGGTTTCGATGCCGAGCGGGAGCTCGCCGATGAGGCGGAGTATGAAGGTGAGGTCGACCTCGTGGGCTTTGAAGAGCACGTCGCCGTCGCCGGCGAGGCAGATGCCTTCGGTGAGGACGTAGAAGCGGTCGAAACGGAGGCGGTCGTCGAGGACGCGGAAATCCGTGCGGCAGGCGTTCACGAGGGCGTCGCCGGGGAGCTTGAGCCGGAGCACGTTGAGCACGGAGAGCAGGACGGGCAGTTCCGTGAGGCGGCCGTCCGCGACGTCGATCCAGCCCGCGCCGACGGCCTTGCCGCCGCCGCTTCGGTCTCCCTCGAGCGAGAGGAACCCGTCGAGCCGGCCTTCGAGGTGTTTTCCTTCAAGCGTCGTGCCGCGCGTCATTTCCCTGACGTTTCCGCCGGCGACGTTGATCTGCATGGCCCAGCCTTCGCCTTTCTCGCGGCCGACGAAACCCGAGAGCGACGCGCGCCCGCCGAATCCCTGCGCCTGGACGGTGGTAAACGTGAATCTCTGTCGGCTCACGTGCAGGTCGGCGTTGACCTTTCCGAACACGGTGGCGACGTAAGGGGCGCTGAAGCGGATCTGGCCGTCCTCGACCTGGATGGTCTCGGGGAGCTTGAGCGGGTTGGGGGAAGGCGGCGGGGCTTCCGGCGGGCGGCGCAGCGCGCGCTCGATGTCGAGGCGGCCTTCGTCGTTGAGCACCGCGGACACGTCGGGGCGGATGACGCGCATGGAGGAGACCGCGGGTTTCCCGAAACCCACGAGCGGCCGGTCGAGCCGGATGCGCACTTCGTCGGCCTCGCCGAGCAACCGGCCCTCGCGATCGGTGAGCCTGAGCTTGCGCAAGACGATGGTCTTCCAGCCGACACTGGCGCTTCGGATCTCGAGCCGCGCGTAGGAGTGCGACGCGAGCCACCCGGAAATGTGGTTCCGGACGGCGAGCGGTACGATCCACCACTTGGCGATCAGGACGCTCGCGACAACGAATACCCCGGTGCCGGTGAGGATCCGGTAGAAAAGACGGCGCCGCCGCGGCGGCGGCGCTTCGGGCCTCCCCTGCCATCGTTCCGGGTCGATTCCCTGCATGGCAAAACCACGAGCAAGGCTCATGCCCTGCGAGGCGCCCCCGGCGAAGCACCCGCCGGCCGCGCCCGGGTCAGTAGACATTGCCCGGCGCGGGGAGTTCTTGCCGGTTCTTGCGAAGAGCGTCCAGCGGTCCGGGCTGCCTTCCCGGAATCACGTTTCATTCTGCGCCGATGCGCGCCCGCGGGTACCATCGCTCCGGTTTCCCGAAAACCCGGAGTCCACGGTGTCCTCAGCCCAACCGAACCGCCGCATCCCCGTCACCTGCTCGTGCGGCGCCACGTTCACAGTGGATGCAAAATTCGCGGGGCGAATGGGAACCTGCCCGAAATGCCGCCAGGCCCTGCTCGTGCCGGCGCCGGGAACCGGCTGCCCGAAATGCGGGTCCCTGGTGCCGCCCGACGAACTCTTCTGCCCGGGTTGCGGCGAAATGCTGCCGCCGGTGGAGCCTGAAGCGCCCGCGGCGCCGCGGCTGAGGTCGTCGCCGGACACTCCGACCGAGGTCGGTCCCGCGCCGGCACCCCGGCGTCGGCCGGACAACCGCCCGACGGAGATCGAGCGCGCTCCCGCGGTCGCCGCGAAACCCCCGCCCGCGGCAATCCAGGCGCCCGCCTCCCCGGCCGCCGCGCCGGCGCCGCCGGAGGAACCGGCCGCGGCGCCCGTACCCGCACGGCGCACCCCGGTCCTCCGGAACAAACTCGCCGAACTCGACGCGCCCCGCCGGCCCCTCGCCCTCCGCCTCGTCGTCTTCCTGGTCTTCGCCGGCGGTGGCAGCGTCGGCGCCTTCTACCTCGGCCGCTCCACCTTCCAGCCCCTGATCGCCCGGCACGCCGCCGCCGAAGCCGCCGCGCGCCAGGGCGAATGGCCCCCCGCCGTCCTCGAGAAACTCCGCGACCGCGTCACCGAACTTTCAGAAACCGTCGACCCCCTTTACCCCAACGCACCCCTGACCCCCGAACAGATCGCCCTCCACAAGACGCTCGACGGTGAATTCGTCCGGCTGAAAAAGGAGAGTCAGGAAGCGGAGAAGCGCCGCGAAGAGGCCCACACGCGGACTCAGAACTGGCAGGTCGCGTGGTACGGCTACATCGCGCTTCTCGGGATTCTGCTGGGCGCGTTGGGCTGGCGGATCTCAGGGTGAAGCGGCTGGCCGGCACCGCGGTCGCTTCTACTTCTTTCTCGTGTACGTCAGCTCCATCACCTTGTGTTCCTTGTCCTTCTCTCCGAAGAACATATCGAATACGAACTGGTCGTCGGACTTCTGCGTGTGCACCCAGCGCGTCGTGACCTGGACGCCCGCCTCGGGCTCGGACATCTTTCCCGACAGCACGATCGTCTTGCCTCCGTCCTCGCTCGTGCCGGTCAAAAACGTCGCGCTCGTGGACAGGTTGTCGATCCAGTGCTCCGTGTACCTCTTCGTCACCCGGTCGTACCCGAGGATGGCCGTTCCCTTGTACGTCATGCCCATCATCGCGCCCTCGTAGTCCTGCTGCACGAACCGGCCGTCCATGATCGAGGTCATCGTCGCGGTCCCCTTCGATTCCACCGCTTCCGCCCCCGGCTCCATCCAGAACTTGCCCGACACCTCGTACTTCCCGGCCAGCTTCGCCAGCGCCGCGTGCTCGGGCCCCGGCTGCATCGTCTCGGGCATCGCCCCCTCCCCGCCGCCTTCCTTGCCCTCCTCGGACAGCAGCGGACGCGCGGCCAGCAGGCCCGCCACGAGCGCCACGGGCAGCAACAGCAGGACCTTGATCTTCATCGCGGGTTCTCCTTTGAGTTTTGGGGAAGCGGAAGAGGATGCGCGGAGAGCCCCGGCAATTCAAGTCCAAAGGGGCTGCACCCGCCCCGCGGATCCCGTAACTGAACGACGCTTCCACCACGAGAAACGATGAACGCGAAACGATGAACGACCTTCGCCGCGTACTTCCCGATGGCTTCGGCCCAACCGAAACGATATGCTGCCCGCCCTTCCATGAAACCCCAGCCGCCGCCCGACCCCGCTCGCTTCGAAGATCTCGGCCTCGTCGAACCCCTGCTCCAGGCCATCCGCGAGGAAGGCTACACGGCTCCGACGCCGATCCAGGCCCGGGCCATTCCGCACGCCCTCGCCGGGAAGGACCTCATGGGCTGCGCCCAGACCGGCACGGGCAAGACCGCGGCCTTCGCCCTTCCCATCCTCCAGCGCCTGATGCGCGTTCCGGCTCCGAAGCCGCGGCACATCCGGGCGCTCATTCTCTCGCCGACGCGCGAGCTGGCGAGCCAGATCGGCGAGTCGTTCGGGGCTTACGGGCGCCACGCCGGGCTCGTGCACACCGTGGTCTACGGCGGGGTGGGGCAGGGCTCGCAGACGAAGGCTATCCGGGCCGGCGTGGACATCCTGGTCGCGACGCCGGGGCGGCTGCTCGACCTGATGGGGCAGGGCTTCATCCGCCTGAACGGCGTTGAGGTGCTGGTGCTGGACGAAGCGGACCGGATGCTGGACATGGGGTTCATCTTCGACGTGAAGCGGATCATCAACGCGGTACCGCTGTCGCGGCAGACGTTTTTCTTCAGCGCGACGCTGACGCACGACGCGACGGACCTGGCGCGGGAGATCCTGCACGAGCCGCTTCGGATCGACGTGGCGCCTTCGGCGACGACGGTGGAGAAGGTGCAGCAGTGGGTGTATTTCGTGGAGAAGAGCCGGAAGGCGCGGCTGCTGGAGCAGATCCTGAGGGATCCGGCCATCGTGCGCGTGCTGGTCTTCACGAAGACGAAGCATGGGGCGAACCGCGTCGCGGAGGAACTGAATCGCGGGCCGGTGCGCGCGGACGTCATTCACTCGAACCGGAGCCAGTCGGCGCGCGAGCGGTCGCTGGAACATTTCCGATCAGGCGAAACGAGGGTCCTGGTGGCGACGGACATCGCGGCGCGCGGGATCGACGTGGACGGGATCACGCACGTGGTGAACTACGACGTGCCGCACGAGTCCGAGGTCTACGTGCACCGGATCGGGCGCACGGCGCGGGCGGGGGCGGCGGGCGTGGCGCTGACGCTGTGCGATCGCGACGAGCGCGGGATGCTGCGCGACATCGAGAACCTGATCCGGATGAAGATTCCCGAAGTGGGGCCGCACCCGGCGGGGCCGGGCGCCGGGCCGTCCGCCGCGCCGGGCGCGGCTCCTCACGTCGCGGCGCCGCACCACGCCGCGCCGCACCACGCCGCGCATGCGCCGGCGCACGCCGCGCCGCACCGCGCGGTCGCCCATCCGGCGCCGCCGCCGGCGCCGCAGGCGCCCTCCACGCGCGGCCGACTCCGCCAGCGCCGCTACAACCCGCGATAGAGCGGGTGCATGACCGGGTCTGCGGCAGGGTCGGCCTACCTGAATTCCATCGCCGTGTAGCTCACGACCTCGTGGTTTTCGAGGTCCGCGAACCGGTCGTACTTCACCAGTTTTCCCCTGGATGCATCCATCGCCGCGAGCATCGTCGTGATCGGCGAGAGCCCGCAGATCTTCCGCCAGTCGCCACCCTGCGCGATGGAGCGGAAGAATCCCGGGGCGTCGACGGCGGCGGCCTTCTCGAGCGAGGCGAGATCCTCTTCCTCGATCTTCTTCAGCAGGTCCTCCGTGACCGGTTCGCGGTCGCCGAACTTGGCGCCCACGTGCGCGAGGTCCACGGCGCCGATGAAGCAGACGCTGCGGCCGTCGACGGTTTGACGCAGTGCGTCAACGAAGTCCCGGATCTCGGGGTCGGCCAGCGGGTCCGATTTCTTCGCGACGTGCCCGTGCATCGAGCTCACCAGAACCGGGACGATCCGGAACGGGCGGTCCCCGAACAGCCACTTGAGGCACACGGCCTGGAATTCGATCGAGTGCTCCGTCCTGTGGAAGTACTCGTCTGCGAACAGGTCCCGGCCGTACCGCTTCGCCAGCTCGTCCACGAACTCTCCGTCGACCGGCGCGGGCCCGAGCGGCGTCTCGTACGCCTTCTTCGTGGCCGTGTAGAGGCTGCGCGGGCTCTGGTGCGCCGTGCCCAGGATCACGAACGTGTCCGCGCTGCACGCGGAGGCCAGCGCGCCGTAAGCGTGCGCGTAGCACGCGCCCCCGCGGTGGAAATCGATGTGCGGTGCCAGGATCCCCCGGATCTTCCCAGGCTTCACGGACCTGGGCGGCGCCTTCCCCGGCCCCCGCGGATCCTTCCAGAACTTCGACAGGAAGCCCGGCAGCTCGGACGCCTCCGCCGTGTAAGCGCCCGTGTGCGACGCCGGCCGGGTCGGCGCCTCCGTGAAGTCCCTCACCACCCGGCGGCGCCTCTCCTCGAACGCCGGCGACTCGAGGTACCCGGCGCCGTCCAGCTCGCGGATCAGCCCCTCCACGTCCTCCGCCGGAACGTCGTGGCCCGTCGCGCGCCGGAACTCCTCGCGCATCTGCTCCACCGTGTGGCGCCCGTCGAACATCTGGAGCAGGTAGGCGCCGTAAAGCGTGATCGGATAGACGCGCTCGGCGAATCCCTGCGGGTCGGTGAGGAGGATGAACCGCTGTCCGTCGTGCACGTGGCTCTGGGGTTCCACGTAGCGCAGAAGGGGGCGGAGGGAGGAGGGCATAGGCGGGGGATTGTATCCGGTTTGCCGGGGATCCGAGGTTGCCGGCGAGCCCGCTTCAGCTATACTCCCCGCCCCTCCCCCCAAAGTTGGAGCGCGCGCGATGCGCCCTCCACGCCTCTAAAGGACGCTTCACATGCAGGACCGCCTCCAGAAGATTCTGTCCCATGCCGGCATCGGCTCCCGCCGCCAATGCGAGGAGATCGTGGCCGCCGGCCGCGTGTCGGTGAACGGCAAGATCGTGACGGAGCTCGGCTCGAAGGCCGACCCCGCCGTGGACGACATCCGCTGCGACGGGCAACCGGTGAAGGCCGAGATCCCGGTCTACTTCCTGCTCAACAAGCCCGAGCACGTTCTCTGCACGAACGAGCGGTCGTTCGGGAAGAAGCGCGTGATCGATCTTTTCCCCAGCATCCGCCAGCGTCTCTACACCGTCGGCCGGCTGGACTCGGAATCGACGGGGCTGATCGTCGTCACGAACGATGGCGAACTGGCCAACCGGATCGCGCATCCGCGGTACGAGGTCGAGAAGACGTACGCGGTGACGGTGCGCGGGTGGCTGGAGGGGCCGGCGCTGGAGAAGATTCAGAAGGGCGTGTGGCTGTCGGAGGGGCGGACGGGGCGCGCGAAAGTCCGGATTCTGAAGCGGACGCGGCAGTTCACGCATCTCGAGGTGACGATTCACGAGGGGAAGAACCGGGAAGTCCGCCGGGTGTTCGCGCGGGTGGGGCATCCGGTCACGTCGCTCGTGCGCATCCAGGTGGGGCACCTCAAACTGGGGGCGCTTCGAGAGGGCCAGTGGATACCGATCGACCGGGAGACGCTTCTCCGGAAGATCGGCCTCGATCCCGTGACGCTGGAGCCGGTGGGGCGGCGGGCCAGGCCGGAATTCGAGCGCAGGCAGCGGAAGGCGGAGGAGGCGGAGGAGCCGGTGCGCGATGAGGTGGAGGAGGCGGTG
>JACPRD010000190.1 GCA_016190145.1 Planctomycetota bacterium
CCTCCGCCCCGCCCCCCCCCTCGCCATCTTCGGCTCCGCCGCCTTCTTCTCCCTCCACTACGTCCTCGCCCTTAGCATCCTCCTCCCCCACACCGCCGTCGGCGTCTGCTCCGAGGGCGTCTTCGCCGGCGGCACGATCTGGTCCCTCCTCGTCCCGCGCTTCGGCTCCCTCTGGCCCGGTTACCTCAGTCACGCCGTGGTCGACCTCTGCATTTTCGGACTCGGCGCGTGGCTGGCGTTCGGCGGGGAAGGTGCGTGAGATCCTCACGACGACGTCGCGTGCTGCGCTGTTCCGCAACTGACGAAAGTTAGGGTCCGGGACGATTCCACGCGAATTTTCGTTTTTTTTTCGAAGCGCAAGTCCTTGCCCTGAAAGGCTTGTAAGGCCGCCGCCGCCGCCGCGATTTTCATACCGTCCAAACTCGGGTCCAAGTTGTCATTCTATTGGGTAACAAATCGAAGTGATTCTGGAGGGAGCCTCAGTGAGTTCCGATCTTCTCCAGTCCGTCGTCCCGACTCTGTATCGCACCTTCGCCCAGCATCTTGCCGAGTTGCTCGAAGAAACCGGCCGTGTCCCGGACCTGGCGACCGCCGAGGATGTCGTTCAGGATTGCTTCACCGCCCTGACCGAACACCCCGAAATCGTCGCGGGCGTACGGAACCATAAAGCCTGGCTCACGACGATGGCCGTCAACCGGGCGCTCAACCTTTGCAAAGCACCGCGCCTGAAGAAGCTGGTGCCCCTTGAACTCGGAGAAAGCGTGGAAGCCCCGGAAACAGAAGATCTCCTGCCCGACGAGACGCTGGAGCGATTCGCCTGCGATCTGAAGTCGGCGATGGAGAAGCTGACGCCGCGCCAGTCAGCCGTCGTCAGCCTGCACGTCCTCCAGAGATTCACCCTCGCTGAGGTCGCGACTCTTCTCGACCTCTCCAAGGCCACCGTGTCCCAGCACTACCAGACGGCGCTCAAGAATCTGAGGCAGGAACTGGCCGGAAGCCGTGCCCAAACGTGCGCTCCCTCGCGCGACTCAAGTCGCTGAAAGGAAACTCCATGGCCGACGAACGTGCGAGCGGTGTGGAGAACCCCGACGGATTCCGCCTGGTCCGGGCGGCGCTGGAGCGCGTCGGCGGCTCGGAGTTCAGGGTCAAGTGCCAGGCATCGGAGGACGGCGCGAACTGGTTCACCTTTCAGGAATTCGCTTTCTCCGCCACCTGGCCGAAGCGCAGGAAGACCGCGCCCGACTCGAAAACGGGGGAAAAACATGAAGCCTGCTGATGCCTTCGATTCCGTCGCGATCATGCCGCACGCCGGAACGACCTGCGCGGTTTCCAGGTTCGTCGGAATCGTCAGGCGGATGCGCCGGGAGGCGCTGGCCCGCATGAAGGAGCGGGGTTCCACGCAATCCGGGTGGGGGTTCGTCGCCTGGGCGGACCGAATTCTAAGCGACCCGGCGATCGCCGCGCAGGCCTTTGACGAAGGCGCGCGCCGGCTCCTCGAGGATCTCTCGAAACCGGACGGCGCTGCCTCCGTTCTCCCGCCTCACGCCGCTTTCCGCCGGAGGTCGAACTGACCATGGGCTGCTGCCGATCCTGCGATGAAGGTCACGCGTGCGAGGGAGAAGCTCCCGCCCCGGTCCCCGGAGGCTGAGGCTCCCAGGCGCCGGCCGCGGTCGCGGCTGCTCCTGGGGAGGCCGGCGGCGGCGAAGTGCGAATCTTCGCAAAACTCGCCGGCGGCAAGCTGCGTCCCGTGGCCACCCGGCTCGTCCTGGCCCACGCCGTCGCGAACGCGTCCGAGCCCGTCGAGCTGGAGAACTGCCGCGCAGGCAGCGTCGACGTGGTGCTGTTCAAGCTCGCGCAGATCACTTCGGTCGAAGTCTTCGTTGAAGCGACGATCGACGGCGAGAACTACCGGCGTCTCTGCGCGACCGTCCTGAAGTCGGAAGGAGCCGTGCGGGTGCGGTTCCGGAATGCGTGCTGGAGATTCCTGAGGCTCTATTACGTCGCGACGGGCAGCCAGGGAGGCATCGGCATCCTGGCGGCGACCCTTAGCGGTTCCCAAAACTGAAGGTCCTTCATGAAAGAGGTGCGTTCATGTACACGCGGTTCTTCGACCGGCTCGTGGTCGCGACCGGCACAGACGCCCTATCTCCCGCAGTACCCACGGCGGGGTCGAACGCGGCCAGGTCACAAGTGATCCTCATTTCTCATGTCAGCCTGACCGGTCTGACGGCAACGATGCAAGGGAGTAATGACTTGCAGAATTGGCGGGATCTCTCGACGACCGGCTCGCTGACTGCGATCGGCGGGACGTCGTTCGCGAACACCGCCATCACGGACGCCTACCTTCGCATGAAGATTTCGATCACGGGCACGAATGCCATCGGGATCGTCATGGCCGACGGAAACCTGTCGCAGCAGTAGAGCTCCTGCTGCCGGTACCGAGCCTGCAGTTCGCTTCGGGGCGAATCGCTCCCCGACGCGGAAGGCGGGAGCAGGACGCTGTCCCCGGGGGCCGGGCGCTTGCGCGGCCGCCGCCTCGGTCCTCGGGGGCAGCTTTCAGGTTGCAGGATCGCGGCCGCGAGGTCCGACTTGTAGAGAGATCGCCCATGCCCGAACTGCCGCTCACGTACGTCTACGAGCCGTCGAAATTCCAGGAGCGCGACAAGGCGTACGCGTCCGCGTTCGGCGGCCGGCGTTTTTCCGTCGCGCACCAGACGCCGGGGACCACGATCCTCGGCCAGACCAGCTTCGTGGCGACGACGCCGACATTTCTGATCTACCAGGCGAACACGAACGGCCGCCGCCTCGTCCTCTCGAACTTCACGCTGAACCAGTGGACGCCGGTGGCCGGCGGCACGATCCACATCGCGCTCTTCATCGACCCCACCAACCGCTACTCTTCCGGCGGCACGTCGATCACGCCGCAGGCGACGATGGCGGACAGCGACCTCTCCGCGGGTTTCACGTTCCGCTACAACCCCACGGCCTCCTCCGCCGGCGGCGGCGCGGATTCCCCGCGCCTCCTTTACGAGTGGACGATGCCGATCTACCG
>JACPRD010000191.1 GCA_016190145.1 Planctomycetota bacterium
CCCGCAGTTCACCGCGGCGAGCCCGGCCTCCTCGTCGTGGAGCCCCGTCAACACGACCACGGGGACTTCCGGGAAGCGTCCCCCGAGCTTCCGCAGGGTTTCGAGCCCGGTCGCGTCCGGGAGATTCAGGTCCAGGAGCACGACGTCGATTCCGCCCCGCCCGAGGCGCTCCAGTGCCTCGCCCAGGGTCGGCGAATGCCCGAGGAGGACGCCTGCCCCTGAGGCGATCCGTTTCAGGCTGTCTCGGATCCAGGCGGCGTCGCCGGAGCTGTCCTCGACGAGAAGGACCATGAGCGGTTCGTGCGTCATCGGGGTCAATCCGCCGGCAACTTGACGATGCGAAGCCAGAACTCGATCAGCGAGCCCAGGACCCGCCGGTACTCGTCCAGCTCCGAGGGCTTCGAGATGAAACAGTTGGCATGCGCATCGTACGCGCGCGCCACGTCGCGGGCCGAGCCCGAGGTGGTCAGGATTACGACGGGGATGCGGAGCAGCTCCGGATCGCTCTTGATCTCCTTCAGAATCTCCCGGCCGTCCCTTCCCGGCAGGTTCAGGTCGAGCAGGACGAGCTGCGGCCGCCTCGCGGACGCGTGCCGGCCCTGCCGGCGCAGGTACGCCAGGGCCTCGTCCCCGTTCATCGCCAGGACCGGATTGATCCGCACCGGGCTGCCCCGGATCACCTCCGCCAGCAGCCGGGCCTCCGCCGGGTTGTCCTCCACCAGCAGCACGTCGGCGACCTTCTCGTCAATCGCGATCATCCCTGCCTCCCTTCGGTATCCACCGGAAGCGTGAACAGGAAGTTCGAGCCCTTCCCCGGCTCGGACTCGACCCAGATTCTCCCGCCGTTCCGTTCCACGATTTTCTTGCAGATGGCCAGCCCGATGCCCGCCCCTTCGCAGAACTGGGATCCATGGCCGCGCTGGAACGGCAGGAAGATCCGCGGCAGGTGCCTCGGTTCGATGCCGATCCCGTTGTCGCGCACCGAAATCACGCAACCCGCGTCCCCGCGCCAGGCGGACACGTGCACCCGGGGCGGCGCGGCGCCCCGGTACTTGACCGCGTTGGAGACGAGATTCTGGAAGAGCTCGGTGAGCTGCGTGGGGTCCACCAGGAGAACCGGGAGTTCGTCGCTCGTGACCTGGGCTCCGGTTTCTTCAAGTCTCGGGCGCAGGTTGAGAAGGGCTTCGTCGAGGGCGTCGCCCGCGCGGACGGGCTGGGGGGCCTGGTCGCGGCATCCGCGCCGGGAGTAGTCGAGCAGCCCGGTGATGAGCCGCCGCATGCGGCGTGCCCCGTCCACGGCGAAGCCGATGTACTCGTCGGCCTCCGGGTCCAGCCTGGCGCCGTACTTCTCCTGGAGAAGCTGCACGTAGTTGGTGACCATGCGGAGGGGTTCCTGGAGGTCGTGCGAGGCGACGTAGGCGAACTGTTCGAGGTCGGCGTTGGAGCGCTCGAGTTCCTGCGAGCGTCGCGCCAGTTCGGCGGCCACGCGTTTTCTCTCTTCCGCCTCGTGGCGGAGCAGTTCGTTGGCCTGGTTCAGGTCGAGGGTCCTTTCGCGGACGCGGTTCTCGAGTTCGGCGTGAGCCTGCCGCAGTTCCTGATCCGCGCGGCGCCGTTCGGTCACGTCGCGGGCGATGCTCATGACACCGAGCACTTTTCCGCCGGAGAGCATGGGGCGCCGGGTGGACTCGAAGAAGCGCCACGCTCCGGAGCTTGTCCTGACTCTCACGACGGTGGGCGGGGGGGCGTCGCCCCGAAGGGCGGTCGCGAACGCCGTTTCGGAGACGGAGAGGTCCTCGGGGTGGATGAGGCCGGAGAAGTGCCTGCCGATCCATTCGTGGCGCCGCCAGCCGAGGAGGGACTCGAAGGCGGGGTTGATGGAGGTGTAGAGGCCGCGGGCGGAGAGAGTGGCGATGACGTCGTTGGCGCTCTCGATCAGGACGCGGTAGCGCTGCTCGGAGAGGCGGAGGAGCTCTTCCGCGCGCTTGCGCTCGCCGACGTCCCGGAAGATGTGGACCATGTAGCGGGCGCGTCCGCGGTCGTCGCGGACGGGGCAGGCGCTGGTGGCGACGAAGACGGGGGTTCCGTCCCGGCGGACGCAGGGGAGTTCGCTCGCGTGGCGGCCGAGGCGTATCCGCTGGAGGTCGCCGGGCCGGAGGGAGGAACGGTACTCCGGGCTGAGGAGATCGACGATCGCCGATCCGACGATCTGCGTGGAATCGTATCCGAAGACGTGGGAGGACTGCCCCATCCAGCGCACGATCCGCCCGTCGGGATCGGTGAGGACGATGGATTCGGGAAGCTGCTGCAGCAGCTGGTCGGAAAGGCGGAGCTGCGCCTCGACCCGCGCGCGCTCGTCGAGGTCGCGGAGCACGCCGGCGAAACCCGGCCCGTCCTCGTCCTGCCACGAGGCGAGGTGGACTTCGACCGGGATCTCCCGGCCGGCGCGCGTCAGCGCTTCGACCTCCATTCCTCCGCCGAGGCCGCCGGTTTCGCCCGTCAGGGCGATGAACCCCATTCTCTCCCGGAACGCGGCGTGCACGCGGCGGGGCATCAGCACTGTGAGCGGCTGTCCGACGACCTCGTCGGCCGACCAGCCGAGCAGCCGTTCGGCGGCGGGATTGAAGCTGACGATGCGCCCGCCGGCGGTGCAGCAGATCACCGCGTCCGTGGAGATGTCGGAGAGGGCCTGCAGGCGGTCGTCCAGGGCGGCGGAACGGCGGCGCTCGCGGCGAAGGCGCAGGCTGGCGAACAGAACGATGGAGCCGCCGCTCAGGGCGGCCAGGACGAGGGGAAGGCGGAGCCAGGCGGTATCGGGGAGCCAGGGCACGACAAGGCGGTCCCAGCAGAAGAGCGCGGCGGCGAGGAACGCCAGGGCGGCGGCCAGGAACGCGAAATCGGCCCTGACGGCCGCCCTCCTCCGGACCCGGGGAACCGGCGGATCGCGGCGCTTCGGCGGTACGAGCGCCCGGGGAATGGTGTGGGAACTGGGCATGGCGGTCGGCGCGTCGCCGGGTGTCCGGACCCCGAGTCGGGAAGTCGGTCGCGTCGGGATCGTATCTCGAAGAGACAGGCGCGTGGCCGACGGCAGCCGTGGCGCCCGGACGGGCGTATCCTCACGAGTGGTTATCGGATCCACAGTCAGCGTATGATGTATGGAAGCGCCGATCAAGCGCGAAATCGGACTCATTCACTCCTGTTCCTCCGGCAATCCGCGGGGCCTCCGGAAACG
>JACPRD010000196.1 GCA_016190145.1 Planctomycetota bacterium
ACTGTGTTATCTACCCCCTCCATGCAAGCCGTCATCCACTACGCCGAACTCGGCCTCAAGGGCAAAAACCGCCCGTATTTCGAAATCCGCCTCGTCGAGAACATCCGCCGCCTCCTCTCCCCCTTCGGCAAGTCCCAGGTCGTCCGCGCGCCCGGACGCATCCTCGCTTCCATTCCAGACGGTCACCCCTGGGAAAACGTCCGCTCGCGCCTCGCCTGCGCGTTCGGCGTCTCCTACTTCGCGCAGGCGCACGAACTCCCCAAAGACCTCGACCGCCTCCTGGAGTTCCTCGGCGCAAATCTCGGCACGCCGGCGTTCGCGTCCTTCGCTTCACGCGCGCGGCGCATGGACAAGAATTTCCCGCTGAATTCCGAGGGCATCAACCGCAAGGTCGGCACGTTCGTGCAGCAGAAATTCCCGGGCGCGCGCGTGGACCTCGACGAACCCGAGCTCGAGATTTTCGTGGAAGTGCTGTACCGCAACCTGCTCGTCTACTTCCGCAAGGACGCAGGCCCGGGCGGCCTCCCGGCGGGAACTTCGGGGCGCGTCGTGACCCTGCTCTCGGGCGGCATCGACTCCCCCGTCGCCGCGTGGCGCATGCTCCGGCGCGGCTGCCGCACTTCGCTCGTGCACTTCCACTCCATGCCCTTCACGTCGAAAGACTCCGTCGACAAGGTCCGCGAACTCGCGCGGCGCCTGGAGCCGTGGCAGGGCCCGGCGCGGCTCCACCTGGTCCCGTTCGGCGACCTGCAGCAGGCGATCGTGACCGGGGCGCCCGCGCCGTTCCGCGTCCTGCTCTACCGCCGTTTTATGGCGCGCATCGCCGAGGCCATCGCCCGCCGCGAGCGGGCGCATGCGCTCGTCACAGGCGAGTCGCTCGGGCAGGTCGCCTCACAGACGCTCACGAACCTCGGCGCGATCCAGGCCGCCGTCACGATGCCGATCCTGCGGCCGCTGATCGGCATGGACAAGCAGGAGATCATCGACACCGCGCGCGCCATCGGCACGTTCGACATTTCGTCGCTTCCCCACGACGACTGCTGTTCGTACCTGATGCCGCGCTCGCCGGCGACGGCGTCGACCGCGAAGGAACTGGAGGAGGCGGAGGCGGGGCTGGACGTGCCGAAACTGGTGGGCGAGACGCTCGCGAAAGTGGCGGAAGAGCGCGTGACGGGCTAGACTTCCGGGCCCTTCGGATCCGAATCCACCGAACCAGAGGAGACTCTTCGTGGACAAGAAGCTGATCGGCGCGTGCGTGGCGGAGGTGATCGGCACGTTTGCGCTCACGTTCATCGGAGGCGGGGCGATCCTCAACGGCAACCAGCTGCTGGGAATCGCGATCGCGCACGGACTGGCGCTCTGCACGATGATCTCGGCCCTGGGGCACGTCTCGGGCGGGCATTTCAACCCGTCGGTGACGCTGGGCCTCCTCTCGATCGGGAAGATCAAGCCCGCGGACGCGGTGGCGTACTGGGTCGCGCAGTTCGGCGGCGCGGTTCTCGCGGGGCTGCTGCTCAAGTCGGTGTTCCCCGGCGTGGACCTGCTCAACGCGACGCCGCACCTGACGGGAACGACCTCGCGCCTGCTGGGGATTCTCGTGGAAGCGGTGCTCACGTTTTTCCTGGTTTCGGCGGTGCTGGGGACGGCGGTTGACCGGAACGCGCCGAAGATCGGCGGGTTCGGGATCGGGCTCACGGTGACGATGGACATCCTGATGGGAGGCCCGATCACGGGCGCGGCGATGAACCAGGCGCGGTGGCTGGGGACGGGCGTGTTCGCGAAAGTCACGTTTCCGGACGGGTGGGTATACGTGATCGGCCCGGCGGCCGGGGGCGTCGCTGCGGCCCTCGTGTACAGGTTCCTGTTCAGCGCCGAGGTCAGGGCCCAGGCCGCTTCCGCATGAGAATCCTCTCGATCGGCGGCGGGCCCGCGGGCCTCTACTTCTCCCTGCTGGTCAAGCGGAAGCACTCGGACTGGCCGGTTCGCGTGGTCGAGCGCAACGCGCCCGACGCGACGTTCGGCTGGGGCGTCGTGTTCAACGACAAGACGCAGAACTACCTCAGGGACCAGGACGAGCCTTCCTGGCGCGACATCACGAAGGCCTTCGAGACCTGGGACAACGTCGACGTCGTTCACCGCGGGCGGAAGATCTCGATCCACGGGAACAGGTTCAGCGGGATCCAGCGCCTGGCGATGCTCCAGATCCTTCAGAAGCACTGCCGCGAGGCGGGAGTGGAGCTGGAATTCGGGAAGGAGCTGGCGAAGCCGGCGGACTGGGAAGGGTACGACCTCGTGGTCGCGGCCGACGGCGTGAACAGCGCGATCCGGAGGATGTACGCGGCGGACTTCGCGCCCTCGGTGGACGTGCGGCCGAACCGGTACGTCTGGTACGGGACGCCGACGCTCTTCCACGGGCTCACGCTCACGTTTCGCGAGAACCCCGACGGGCTGTGGATCGCCCACTCCTACAAGTTCAACCGCACCACGAGCACCTTCATCGTCGAGTGCGATCCCGAAACCTGGCGGACGGCCGGGATGGCCGGCCGCGACGAAGCCGCGACCCGCGAATACCTGCAGGAGGTCTTCCGCGAAGACCTCCAGGGCCGCCCGCTCCTCTCGAACAAGTCCGCCTGGCTCAATTTCAACCTCGTCAGGAACGCGCACTGGACCCGCGGCAACATGGTCCTGATCGGCGACGCCCTCCACACCGCCCATTTCTCCATCGGCTCCGGCACCCGCCTCGCCCTCGAAGACTCGATCGCCCTCTTCAGGGCCCTGGAAGAGAAGGACTCCGTATCCTCCGCGCTCGCCGCTTTCGAGCTCGCCCGCCGCCCGAAGGTCGAGGATCTGCAGGCCGCGGCGCAGGAGAGCATGGAGTGGTTCGAGACCGCGAAGAAGTTCATGCGGATGGCGCCGGTGGAGCTGGCGTACGTGCTCATGACGCGAAGCGGCAAGATCGACCACGAGAACCTGCGCAGGCGCGATCCGGCGTTCGCGACGGCGTATGAGGAGTGGAAGGAAGGGATCGGCCCGTAGTACCCTGTCCCCGGAACATTCCGGGAGACCCGCCATGCGCCTGCGCGCCGCCGCCCTCCTGCTCGCCCTCGCCGCCGTTCCCTTCCTCCCTCCCGCCTCCGGCGAAGGCGAGGACTTCCCCTGGATGACCGATATTGACGCAGCGCGTCAAAAGGCCCGCGACGAGGGACGGCCCCTTCTCATCGTCTTCCGGTGAGAGCGCTGAAAAGACTGCCAGACGTTCGACGGACAGGTTGTCCGTCCCCCGAAAGAATTCGTCGAGGCCGCGAAGCCGTACGTGTGCGTGCGCGTCGTGAACATGAAGGGCGTGGATCTGAACGCGTTCGAGTTCGACTACGACCTGACGCTCGCGATCCTGATGATGAACGCCGACGGCACGGTGTACCACCGCTACGGCGGGCGGGACTGGACGAGCGCGATGTCGCGGCAGTCGATGCCGTCGCTCGTGCAGGCGCTGGCCGAGGGCGCCGCGGCGCACGGGGAATACGCGAAGAATCCCAAGCCGCCGGCCGCGCGGCCGAAGAAGACCATCGAAGACATCCCCGTCTTCGCGGAGCGCGTGAAGAAGAACCCGAAGATGGACTGCTTCCACTGCCACATGGTCTACAACGCCGAGCGGGAGCAGGCGCAGGCCGAAAAACGCTGGAACCCGGAAGAGATGTGGCTGTACCCCCTTCCGGAACAGGCCGGGCTCAGGCTCGAGACGGACGACCAGGCGCGGGTGAAGGAGGTGGTGAAGGGTTCGCCCGCGGAGAAGGCGGGGGTGAAGGCGGGCGACCGGCTGGTGCGGCTCGGCGGGGTGAGGGCGGCGACGGAGGCGGACGTGCAGTGGATCCTGCAAAACGCGGATCGCGGCGCTACGTCCCTGAAGATCGAGGTCGAGCGCGGAGGCGAGGCGAAGAGCGGCGACCTGAAGCTGGCGAAGGGGTGGAAGGTGCAGACGCCGCTCGAGTACTCCTGGCGGCCGTACAAGTGGCAGTTGCGTCCGAATCCCGGGTTTGGGGGGCCGGACCTCAAGGCGGACGAGAAAAAGAAACTGGGGCTGAAGGAGGACGCGTTTGCCGTCAAGGTGGGGTACATCATCGACTGGGGGGACCATCCCGAGGACGGAAAGAACGCGCGCAAGGCGGGCATCCAGAAGGACGACGTGCTGATTTCCGCCGGCGGGAAGGTCGACTTCAAGGGAAGCGAGCATTTCCAGACCTGGTTCCGGCTCACGCAGAAGGCGGGGAGCGCGATCGAGTTCGTGGTGATCCGGGGGGGGAAGCAGATCAAGATCAGGATGGACGTTCTCCCCTAGCGGACCTCGCAAGCGGGTTTCGTGCTTCGTGCGTCGTGCTTCGTGCCTCGTATGTGGTGTCACGAGGTACGAAGCACGAGGCACGAAACACCCGGCACGCGGTTCAATCCGGTGCGTCATAATGGACCTATCGATGCCACCCACCCCCGGCCGGACCACAGCCCTTCCCCGCCCCGAAACCGACGCCGAGCCGCGGCTGGCGCCGATGTGGCGTGTGCTCCTGCACAACGACGACGTCACGCCGATGGAATTCGTCGTCAAGGTCCTGAGGGAGATCTTCAAGCTCAACGCGATCGCCTCCATCAAGCTGATGCTCGAGGCGCATTTCTCCGGCGTCGCCCTCGTCGTCGTGGAGACGCGCGAGCAGGCGGAGTTCCATATCGACCAGGCCCACTCCATGGCCCGGCCGCGCGGGTATCCGCTGACGTTCAGCATGGAGCCGGAGGAATAGGGAGCGGGGGCTTTCCGACGAACCCGGCGCCACAAGCTAGAAGCCATAGGCGACGCGCGCCGCTTATGGCCTATGGCTGCGTATCGCCTCTGGCCTCCGGCTTCCGGCTTCTGGTAGAGTACGCCCCTTCAAAAACCACTTCCCTAAAGCGGAGGAGTACGATGAAGCGTCTGACCTGTTTCCTGGCGGCGGCGTTCGCGCTGGGGCTCGTGATGGAGGCGGTTTCGGACGACGCGCGTCCGACGCACGCGGTGGCGAAGGGGCCGCTCGCGGTGACGGTGGAGCTGGACGGGTCGTTCGAGTGCACGACGGCGTTCGAGGCGAAGTACAAGCCGGACGCGTACCAGGGCGAGCTGGCGATCCTGCAGATCGCGGAGCACGGAAAAGCGGTCAAAAAAGGGGACGTGCTGGTGAAGTTCGACCCGACGCCGTGGCAGAAGGCGGTGGCGGCGGCGGAGAACGACCTGCGCGGCGCGGCGGCGGGGCTCAAGGCCGCCGAGGAATCGCTCGCGTGGGGCGACAAGCAGGACGGGCTGACGCTTCAGGGCTCCAGGGACGGCCTGATGGAGGCCGAGAAGCGCCTGGAGTACTGGAACGAGATGGACGGTCCCGCGATGCTGAAATACAACGAGCTGGGGCTGAAGAGTTTCGAGGACAACGTGAAGGACCAGGAGCAGGAGCTTGACCAGCTCGAGAAGATGTACAAGAGCGAGGAGCTGACGACGGACACGGCGGACATCGTGCGCGACCGCGCGCGGAGATCGCTGGCGAACTCGAAGATCTACCTCGAGATGCGGCGGAAGTCGGCGAAGAAGACGCCGGAGTGGGAGCATCCGCGGGCGAAGGCGGAGATCGAGCGCGGTGTCGAGCAGGCGAAGGTATCGCTCTCGCAGACGCAGTCGAACATCGAGAACGGGAAGGTGCAGCGCGAGACGCAGAAGGTACGCGCGAAGATGGAGTACGACCGGCAGTCGGAGATGGTGGAGAAGCTGAAGCGGGACGGCGAGAAGCTGACGATCACGGCGCCGAAGGACGGGTGGGTGTTCTACGGGCAGCTGACGGGCGGGAACTGGACGTTCAACGAGGACATGGTGAAGAACCTCCGGGCCGGCGAAAAGGCGGGGGCGAACCAGGTCCTGCTGACGCTGATCCCCGACGGGGACAAGGTGACGGTGCGGGTGGCGATTCCGGAAGACAAGGTGCTGCTGGCGGCGGGAGCCGAAACGGTGTCGGTCACGCCGGTGGCGATGTCGTCGGTGAAGATCCCGGGATCGATCGGCAAGCCGTCGCCGATTCCGGTGGGCGGTGTCTACCCGGCCTGGGTCGAGCTGGGCAAGCACGACATGGCGCTGGTGCCGGGGATGAAGTGCAAGGTTTCGGCGCTGGTGGCGGACCTGAAGGAGGCCGTGCTGGTCCCGATGGCGGCGGTAGGCACCGAGGGCGGGAAGTCCGTCGTGTGGGTGCAGGAGGGCGGCAAGACGGAGGCCCGCGAGGTAAAGCTCGGCGTCACGAACGGCACCGTCTGGTCGATCGAGTCCGGCCTCAAGGGCGGCGAGACGATCCTGCAGACGGCGCTGAAGAAATAATGAAGAGAGTCCTGTTCCTCTGTGTGCTCGCGGCCGGCTGCGGTTCCGAACCTGAGAAGCCGCAGCCGGCGCCGCTTTCGCTCGAAATGCAGCCCGTCCGGGCGCGTTCGCTGGACCAGTCGATCGCGGACGGAGTGGCGTACCTGCTGAAGACGCAGCGTCCCCGGGGGTACTGGGGAACGGGCGCGCGATCCCTGGGCTGGGACATCTACGCCTCGGCGCCGGGATCGCACATGGCGTTCAAGACCGCGACCACGGGGCTTTGCGCGATGGCGCTTCGCGAAATCGGCACGCCCGAGACGCTCGCCGCGGCGGTGCGCGGGGAGGACTGGCTGGCGGGGGACGGGACCAAGCTGCGCCGGTCGGACGAGGACGAGATCTACAACATCTGGGGGCACATCTACGGGCTGCAGGCGCTGTCGCTGGCGATCCGGCAGGAAAAAGACGCGACGAGGCTCGAGCGGCTGAAGTCCGGCGCGCTGGTTCACCTCGACATGCTGCGGAAGTACGAGACCGCGTACGGCGGCTGGAACTATTACGACTTCGTCGCCTACGCGCGCACGCCGTCGATGGAGCCCACCGCGTTCGGAACTTCGGCGGCGCTCGTGGCGCTTCGCGAAGCCCGCGACGCCGGCATCGAAGTCCCCGAGATCCTCATCAAGCGCGCCGTGCGGGTGCTCGAAAAGTGCAGGGCGCCGCTCAACTGCTACCTCTATTCCTACGACTGGCGCTACTACCCCATGGGCTACATCAATCGCCCCGCGGGAAGCCTCGGACGCACACAGGCGGGGAACGACGCGCTGTACGAATGGAAGTCCTCCGTCGTGAAGCTCGAGCACCTGACGGGCGGGCTCGAGCGGTTGTTCAAGGAGCAGAAGTGGCTGGAGTGCGGCCGCAAACGCCCGTATCCGCACGAGGCGTACTACGCGGTCGCGGGCTACTTCTACTATTTCGGCCACTACTACGGCGCGCGACTGCTGTCGCTCGTTCCGCCCGCCGACGCCCGGAAAAACGCGCAGCTCATGTCCGACACGATCCGCCCCCACCAGGAGGAGGACGGCTCGTGGTGGGACTTCGGCATGTGGGACTTCCACAAGCCCTACGGCACGGCGTACGCGATCCTGATCCTCCGCCGCTGCCGCGACACGCTGCAGGGTCAATGAAGCGGCTCGCGCTGGCGGCCGCGCTCTTCGCCGCGGGATGCGCTTCCGATCCTCCCCCCGCGCCGCCTCCGCTCGTGACGTACGACGAGACGCCGGTGCGCGCGCGCGACCTGGACGGGGCGATGCGGGACGGCGTCGCGTTCCTGCTCCGCACGCAGCGGCCGGGGGGATACTGGGGGACGGGCTGCTGGTTCGCGGGTTGGGACCACGTCGAGATGGACCCCGGCTCTCCGGAAGCGTTCAAGGTCGCGACAACGGGACTCTGCTGCCTGGCGCTGCGCGAGTACGGCACGCCGGAGGCGCTGGAAGCGGCGCGGCGCGGGGAGGACTGGCTCGCGACGGGCGGCGCGCGGCTCCGGCGCCAGCACGACTGGGAGATCTACAACATCTGGGGGCACGGGTACGCGCTGCAGGCGCTGGCGCTCGGGTACGCGCGCGAGACCGACCCGGCGCGGAGGGAGCTGCTGCGCAAGGGGGCCGACGCGCAGATCGACCTCCTGCGCCGCTACCAGACCGCGTACGGCGGCTGGAACTATTACGACTTCGTGGCCGGCACGCAGACCCCCGCGATGTCGCCGACCAGCTTCGGCACCTCGGCCTCGCTCGTCGCGCTGCGCGAGGCGAAGGACGCGGGGCTCGCGGTGGACGACCTGATGGTGAAGCGCGCGGTGCGCGTCGTCGAGCGCAGCCGCGTCCCGAACGGCGCCTACACCTACGACTTCGACCCGCTCTCGATCAACGCGTACCACAACAAGCCCAAGGGCAGCCTCGGGCGGTCGCAGGCGTGCAACGAAGCGCTGCTCGCGTGGGGCTCGCCGAAGGTCGACATCGCGAAGGCGAAGGCGTTCTTCGACACGCTGATCGCGGAACACCGCTTCATCGAATGCGGCCGGAAGCGCCAGTGGCCGCACGAGGCCTGGTACGCGACGGCCCCTTACTACTATTACTTCGGCCACTACTACGCCGCGCGGCTCCTCGCGCGCTTCCCCGCCCCGGAGCGCGCCGCCGCGGCGCGGGAGCTGCTGCCGTTCATTCTGCCGCACCAGGAGGAGGACGGGTCGTGGTGGGACTACGCGATGCGCGACTTCCACAAGCCCTACGGGACGGCGTACGCGGTGCTGATCCTGCTGCGGTGCCGGGACGCGATGAGGGCGCGATGAAGAGGCTGGTCGTGCTGGCGATCCTCGCGTCCGGCTGTGCTTCGGATCCGGCGCCCGCGCCGGTCCCGGTCGGGGAGCGACCGGTGCGCTCGCGTCCGGAGGACCAGGCGATCGCCGATGGCACGCGGTGGCTGCTCGAGCACCAGCGGCCGGGAGGATACTGGGGCACCGGGTGCTGGTCGTGGGGCTACGACATCTACGGGTCGGTCCCGAGCGCGCAGTTCGCGTTCAAGGTCGGGACCACCGGTCTCTGCGCGATGGCTCTGCGCGTGGTAGGCACGCCGGAGGCGCTGGAGGCCGCGCGGAGGGCGGAGCGATGGCTCGCGACGGAGGGCGCGCGTCTCCGGCGGGGGGACGAGGACGAGATATACAACATCTGGGGCAACATTTACGCGGTGCAGGCGCTCGCGGGGGCGCTCCGGGCCGAGACCGACCCGGGCCGCGCGGCGGAGCTGCGCGCCGGCGCGGAGATCCACGTCGACATGCTGCGGCGGTACCAGAGCGCCTGGGGCGGCTGGATGTACTACGACTTCTTCGCGCACCAGCAGACGCCCTCGTACCCGCCGGCGAGCTTCGCGACCGCGGCGGGGCTCGTCGCGTTCCGCGAGGCGCGCGACGCGGGGATCGCGGTGCCGGACGCGATGGTCAAGTCGTGCGTCCGCCTCGTCGAGAAATGCCGCCTCGGCAACAACTGCTACCTGTACTCGTACGGCCACCGCTACCGCCCGCGGCACGTGGTGAACCAGCTCCCCGGTTCGCTCGGGCGCACGCAGTGCTGCAACGAAGCGCTGCTGGCCTGGGGCTCCCCCGCCGTGACGCTGGACGACGCCCGGAAGGGCCTCCGCGACCTCTTCGAAAAACAGGGCTTCCTCGAAGCCGGCCGCAAGCGCCCCGTGCCGCACGAGGCCTACTACGCCATCTCGGGCTACTTCTACTACTACGGCCACTACTACGCCGCGCGCCTGATCGCCCGGCTGCCGCGCGCGGAGCAGGCCGCGTGGGCGGAGAAGCTCTCGGCGCTCATCCGAAAGCACCAGGAGGAAGACGGCTGCTGGTGGGACTACAACGCGATCTGGGACTTCCATAAGCCCTACGGCACCGCCTACGCCCTGCTCATCCTTGTCCGCTGCCGGGATGCCTCCGCTGCCCGCTAGCCCCCCTTCACATAAGCCCGTCCTCCTCGCCGAGGTCCTCGAGGTCCTGGCGGTGCGGAAAGGGGAGGTCGTCGCCGACGTGACCGTCGGCCTCGGGGGCCACGCTGTGCCGCTGCTCAGGGCCGCCGGCCGCAAGGGCCGCCTGATCGGGCTAGACATGGACGCGGAGAATCTCGAGGCGGCGCGGCCGGCGCTCGCGGCGACGCGGATGAAGTTCGACCTCGTGCACGCGAATTTCGCGGGGCTCCCCGCGGCGCTGGGACAGCTCGGAGTCGCCGGCGTGGACGCGCTGGTGGCGGACCTGGGGGTCGCGTCCCCGCACCTCGACCGCCCGGAGCGGGGTTTTTCGTTCCTGCGCCCCGCGCCGCTCGACATGCGGATGGACCGCTCGCGCGGGCGGACGGCGGCGGAGCTGCTGGCGGACATCCCGGAGCCCGCGCTCGCGCAGGCGCTTCGGGAACTGGGAGACGAACCGGACGCCGAGGGGATCGCGTGCGCGGTCGTCGCCGCGCGCGGGCAGCGGCCTGTCGACACGACCCGGCGGCTCGTGGAGCTGGTGTGTCTGGCGAAAAGGATCCAGGTTCCGAACAAGGGCTGGGGCCGGCTGCATCCTGCGGCGCGGACGTTTCAGGCGATCCGGATGCTGGTGAACCGGGAGCTGGAGAATCTCAAGGCCCTGCTGACGTTCCTTCCCGGCTGCCTGAATCCCGGCGGCCGCGCGGCGATCATTTCCTTCCACAGCGGCGAAGACCGGCTGGTGAAGACGTCGTTCAAGGAAGGCCGGGGGAAGGGGTTGTACGCGGAGTACTCGGAGGACTTCATCCGTTCGGGCGAAGAGGAGGAAGCGCGGAACCCGCGGAGCTGGTCGGCGAAGCTGAGGTGGGCGCGGAGGGTGGAAACGGAGAGTCCGTAACCGATCGCATGACCGGATCTGCAGCCCCCGCCGGCCTTATGAGACAATTCAGATCTTCGGCCCTTCACTTTCCTCTCCCCTCTCTTGCCCGCCCCCCCGCCATGTGGGAATATCTGCCGGAGAGTTCCAGGAGAGAGACTTGAGGATCCTGATCGTCGACCGCGTGTGGGGCCAGCGGCAGAAAATCAGGGGCTGGCTGGTCCAGGGGGGATACTCCGCACCGAACGTCCTCGAATCGGAGGACGGCGTGGCCGCGCTGGAGCTGCTCAAGAGCCTGGACTTCTCCGTCGACACGGTGATCTGCGACTGGGAGGACCCGCGCGTCGACGGGCCGACGCTGGCCGCGGAGGTGCGCCGGCTGGCGGGGGCTTCCGTCGACTTCATCGCCGCCGGCGAGTTCGACGCCGCCCGGCGCGCCGGCGCGCTCGCCCGCGGCGCCGCGGACGCGATCAACCGCCCCATCCGCCCCGAGCTGCTCCTCCAGAAACTCGTCGCGCTCGAAAAGAAACGCCAGCAGGGCCGGAAAGTCGACCCGAGCCAGACCAGCCGGTTCCGACTGATGCAGGCCGACGCCCCCGTCCAGAAGCCCGCGCCGCTCGCGCCTCACCTTTGGGAGGTGCTCCGCCGCACCTGCCGCCATCTCGAGGTCGGCCCTGGGCTGCGCGTGCCGTGCGAGCCCGCGAACCCGCGCCTGTGGTGGATCGAGCGCGGCTCCGTCTTCGTCCGCGAAACGCGCGACGACGGAATCGAAGTCGGCCACCGGGCGGGACCGGAGGACTTCTTCGGCGAGCTGGCGTTCGGCGGCGGCGCGTACCGGAACTTCGAGGCTGCCACGGAGGAGCCCACCTGGCTCGCCTGGCAGGACGCCGAAACGGTCCGCCGGATCACCGGCGAGCACTCGATCCTCTTCTATTACCTGCGAAACCTCGCCAACACGCGGGCGCGGTTGTACTCCCGGAGCGGCCTTCCGGTCGAAAAAGGGCTGTCGGGGACGCTGGAGAGCCTGAAGATCCTGGATCTCCTTCAGATGCTCCATGCCGCGAAGCGGACGGGCATCCTGAGGCTCGACGGCCCGGGTCGCACGGCGTTTCTCCAGTTCGCCGGCGGCCAGATCATCCACGCGGAATCGCACGGGGAAATCGGCGAGAAAATGGTCTACCTGGCGATGAGCTGGACCCGCGGACAGTTCGAATTCTACGTCGGGCCGGAGACACCGGGGCTGCGGAGCGTGAGCACGGACATGATGAAGCTGCTGATGGAGGGAGCCGCACTCCAGTCGGGGGCGCCCGCGCCATGAGCCAGAGTCCCTCTCCCGGAGGCAGCCACCTTCCCCGCCGAAAAACGGAGGGCCCGAAGACCATCAACCCGGTCGGAATGATGAGGGTTCTGCTCGTCGACAACCTCATCGCATACCGGCAGAAAATGAAAGGGTGGATCGTCGACATCGGCGGCCGGCCCGACGACGTCCTGGAGGCCGGTACGGGTGACGAAGCGCTGGAACTCATGGCCCACAACAACTACAGCGTCGACGTGGTCGTCTGCGAATGGGACGACGATTCGGTGAACGGACAGGGACTCGTCGAGTCGCTCAGAAAAAACCCCGCCACGACGCGCATCGGGTTCGTGGCCGTGTGCGGCAACGATCCCGCCGCCATCCGCTCGGCCCGGGGCGCCGGCGCGAACGAAGTCGTCGTCAAACCCGTCAACCAGGTGGACGTGCTCAAGGCCCTCTCGGAAGTGCAGAAGTCCCTGAAGCCCCGCACGGACGACACCCGGAAGAGGCTCCAGGCCGCGGCCTCCGTCCGCCAGCAGTCGACGAAACTCTCTTCCACCATCGCCACGGAACTGCGGAACGGCGGAAAGCTCGGCAAGTACAAGCGCGAAGCCCTGATCGCCGACGGCCCCTTCCGAAACCGCCTCTCCTGGGTCGAAAGCGGCTGCGTTTTCGTGCGCGAGACCCGGGGCGACGGGAACGAGATCGAGTACCGGGCGACGCCGGGGAAGTTTTTCGGTGAAGCGGCGTTCGCGGGCGAGCCGATCGTGAATCTTCACGCGGTGGCGGAATCGGAGTGCATCGTGGGCTGGCAGGAGAAGGACGCGGTCGCCCAGACGATTCAGCGGCTGCCGATCCTGCAGCACTATTTCAGGACGATCACGGCGGAACGGTACCGGAACAACGTCGTGGTGGAGCTGCCGGACGAAGGCGGGGCGGGCGCGCTCAAGGGCACGCTGGAGAGCCTGCCGTTCCCGGACCTGATGCAGATGATGACGGTGACCAAGAAGACCGGGGTGCTGAGGGTCGAAAGCGGCGGCGAAGTCGCGGTGCTCCACCTGTCGGCCGGCGCGCTCCGCCACGCGGAAATCGGACCGAAAACCGGGGACGACGTCGTTTTCAAGGTGGTGACATGGGCCGGCGGGCGCTTTCAGTTCACCCCCCAGCTCCCGGAGAACTCCCCGGCGACGATCCACCGCGACTCGACGGCTCTTCTGATGGAAGGCCTGCGCCGTCGCGACGCGGGGGAGTGAACGCGGGACCCCGCGCGGCTTGCCGGAAGCGGGTCCATCTGGGAAGATCGAGTACGGGAGCGGAGACTGGGGCGGCAGCACAGGGGGTCGGCCTTGCGCATCCTTGTCGTGGACAAGCTGGCATCGTTCCGCAGGCGGCTGCGCGGCTGGCTCGTGGAAGGCGGGCATTCGTCGGACAACGTACTGGAGGCGTCGGGGGGCCTTCCGGCGATGGATCTGCTGAGGCAGGAGGATTTCAACGTCGACGCGATCATCTGCGAGTGGGAGCAGGTCGCGGTCGGCGCGGCGGACTTCCTGAAGCAGCTCCGGTCGGTGCCGGGTTTCGCGCACATCGGATTCGTCGCGGTGGGCGGCGCGGAGCCGGACCGGATCGCGGAGGCGAAGGCGGCGGGGGCGACGGAGTACCTGGCTCAGCCGCTGGATCCGGAGCTGCTGCTCCGGGCGCTGGTGGAGATCGAGAAGAAGGCGATCGATCACCGGAAGCGAGTGGCCTCGCCGACGACGCGGTGGCGGATCCTGACGCTCGACCAGAAGGCGCCGGCGGGAACGCAGGACGGCACGCTCACGGCGGCGGCGGAGCAGGAGCTGCGGCAGGGCGCGCGCACGGTGTACCTGAACCGGAGCGAGGCGCTGTCGTTGCGGCCCGGAGATCCGCTGTACTGGCTTGAGAAGGGCTCGCTGGACGTGCGCGAAGTCCGCGGCGAGGGCGTGGTGCTGGAATACAAGCTGGGGCCGGGGCAGTTCCTGGGCGAAGCTCCGTTCGGCGGGTGTCCGTTCGTGTCGCTGGAAGCGCGGTCCGAGGGAGAGTGCTGGCTATCGAGCCGGGACGCATCGACGGTGGACCAGCTCCGCGCGCGCCACCCCGTGCTGTTCTACTCGTTCCGGAACCTGGCCAACGAACGCGCGCGGAAATTCCAGAAGCCGGACGACAAGAAGCCGCTCGAGCGCGGGCTCGCCGGGGAGATCGATTCGCTTCCCATCGGCGATCTCGTGGGCATCCTGAACGGCGCGAAGAAGACGGGGGTTCTGAAGATCGAGACCGGGGACGCGACGTACTTCCTGCAGTTCACGCAGGGCGCGCTTCGGCACGCCGAGTGCGAAGGTGAGGTCGGCGAGGACGTGTTCTACCGGGTGGTTCTGCTTTCGAAGGGGCGGTTCGAGTTCATGGTCGGTCCCGCGATCGAGGGTCCGGTCACGATCGCGCTCGACACGCGCGCCCTGCTGATCGAGGGGCTCCGGCGGCGCGACCAGCGGGGAACGCGCGCGCCGAAGCCGCGGCCGCAGTCCGAGGCTTGAGTCCCGATCCGAACCGGCCGCTCTTTCCCGTGGCCCGCTGGGTCGTCCTCGGGTTCGCGGCGATCTGGGCGCCGTTCTACTGGCGCGAATACGGCTGGCGGAATTTCCTGCAGCTCTGCGACATCGCGGTGTTCCTGACGCTCGCGGGCCTGTGGCGCGGGAACGCGCTGCTCCTTTCTTCGCAGGCGGTGGGCGCGATGGTCGTCGACATCCTCTGGGCGGTGGATTTCTTCGGGCGCGCCTTCACGGGGCGGCATCCGATCGGCGGCACGGACTACATGTTCATGGACTCCATCCCCCTCTTCGTGCGCGCGCTGTCACTCTTTCACATCGTCTGGCCCCTGCTCCTTCTCTGGGCGATCCGCCGCTCGGGTTACGACCGCCGGGGCTGGATTCTGCAGGCCGCGATCGCGGGGGCGGTGCTCCTCGTTTCGCGCCTGGGCCCGCACCCGTCGTACAACGTGAATTTCGCCTGGAAGGCGCCGTTCATCGACGCGCCCGTCGGCCCGGCGCCGGTGCATCTCGCCGCCTGCCTGCTCGGACTGGTGCTCGGCGCGTATTTGCCGACGCATGTGCTGCTGGCGCGGTGCGTGAGAGCATGAGAAAAATTCGATCTACGGCGTGGTCGGACCTCGCTCGCTTCGCGAGCTCGCCCCGACCGCGCCTGCGATCGAATTTTTTCATGCTCTCAGGAAGTGCTTTGCCTCCCAGAGTTTGTGAAAAAATCGGGC
>JACPRD010000192.1 GCA_016190145.1 Planctomycetota bacterium
GCCTCGATGAGCGCAAACGCCAGCCCGTGCAGCCGCGCGCGGTCTCCCGGCATCTGCAGGTGATAGGCCGCGTCGCGCACGAGCGCGTGGCGGAAGACGTAGGCGAGTTCCGCGGAAGGCGGGGGGAGCGAGTGGGGCGAGTCGAAGGCGGCGTTCATCGGAAGCGATCTTAGGCCGGAGAACCGGGGGACGACAGCATCGTGAAGCGCCGGCCTGGGCGGAACCGCTGCCCGCGGGCGGATGGCGGAGTTGGCGCGGGTCCTCGCCGCCGCGGGCCGGGGCCGGACGCTAAACGAGTTCGCCGGCTCGTGACAGCACGGCGATTCGAGTGCGAGTGTCGAGCCTGAAGCCCATCCGTTGAAGTTCATCCAGCACCGGCCGAACTTGCTTGATACGACCAAGTTTCTTTCCGTCGAGCAGGATACCGAGCGTGCCCGTCAGCTTCACACCAAGCGCCATGGCAGTGCGCCTGGCCGCGCCATCGTCCAGGATGACGACGCTCCCCGGCGCCTCGAGGGCAAGGGCAAGCACCGCAGTTTCACCGGGGCCCAGGTCGGTCACCATCGGAAGCACCTTGGCGGAGGCCGGCGTTTTTACGGTGACCCACGGGAGCTTCTCGGGCGCGGGAAGGGAGAGTCCCCGTTCGCGTCCCACACGGAGCTCCTGGATGACAGCCTCCGGGACAACGATCTGCTTCATCAAGGCAGGCAGCAGATCGAGCAGGTCGAGGAAGTGAAGGTACGAGAGCGGCGACGTGTTGCAGATGACGTCAGGCAAACCGGGCCTCCTGGTCCAGGTCTTCGCCCGTCAGCGTGAACGTGTCGATCCCGAAGTCGGCAAGCCGCGTCAGGAACACGACGCGCGGAATCCCGGCGAGATGGGCCGCGGCTCCCGAGGACAGCCTCCCCATTTCAAACAACTTCATCGCCGCCGCCAGCCGGAACTCCGCTGCCGCCTGCTCGGGCGGGAGCTTGAGCGCCGCCAGCATTTCGTCTGTGAGATTGACCGTGATTCCGCTCATAAAGGTCATTCTACCTGAAGCGCCGTCTTCACGTCGGGCGATCGCTTCGCCGTAGCGTCGCCAGATACAAGCCCCCAAAACCGGCCTCCGAGCATCTGCCGCAGCAGGTCGCCAACCGCCATTCGCGCGTGCTCCGCCAGCTCCCGCGCGAACTCGTCCCCCGCATGCGGCTAGAATTCCCTCTCCGGCACCTCGTCCCGCGCTCCGGTCGGCGAATCCGATATCCTTGAAAATCCTCCATCACATGACTGATTTTCAAGGTAGTACATCGACCTCGAGTCCGAGCGCGACCTCCGCCGCATCGATCCCCCCGACCCGGTGCGCGGCGTTTCGGAGACCCTCGCGGGCCGCGTCGCCTACGTGGACATGTCGGGCTTCGACATCGCCGACACCCGCCCCTCCTCCTTCCGCACCCTCTGGACCCGCGGCGGCTTCCCGCGCTCGTTCCTCGCGCGTTCGGAAGCCGCGAGCTTCGAATGGCGCGAAGATTTCGTCCGCTCCTTCCTCGAACGCGAAATCCCCCAGCTCGGATTCTCCATCCCCGCCGCCACCCTCCGCCGCTTCTGGACCATGATCGCCCACTTCCACGGCCAGGTCTGGAACGCCGCCGAGTTCGCGCGCTCCCTCGGCGAGCGCGAAGGCTGGTTCTACCGCACCCACGCCGGCGCCGAACTCGACCTCCTCATCGTCCGCGGCGGGAAGCGCTACGGCTTCGAGATCAAGCTGACCGACGGCCCGTCGATGACGAAGTCCATGCACGTCGCGCACGAGGACCTGCGCCTGGAGCGGCTGTTCGTCGTCTACCCGGGCCCGAAGTCGTGGCCGATGGGCGAGCGGACGGAGGCGGTGTCGATCCTGGATCTGCCGGCGAAACTGGAAGGCCTGAAATGAACGCGGAAGCCGGAGTGCCGGAGTTCAAGGAAGCGGCTCCCCCAGCCCGCGGATCCGAGGCAGAATGCCGCCCATGACCGCCGAAGGCGCCCTCGCTCTCCTCGACCTCGCCCGCCAGGCGCGCTGGACCTTTCCCTCGTCATCCGGCCGCCCCGTCGCGCGCGAAACGCCCCCCTGGGCGGAAGCGCTGCTCGCCGCGCGCGGGCGGATGGCGGAAGCGGCACAGGTCCTTGCCCGCTGCGACGCGGTGGAGCTGGCCGCGCGCGCGTGGCGCACGTGGATCCTGGCCCGGGATTTCGACGCCGGGCGGGAGTTCCTGAGGCCCATCCTCGCGGCCGCTCCCCTGTCAAAGTGGAGGGCGCTGGCGCTCTACGGCGACGCCCTTTTTGCCTTCTGGCAGGGCGCGCACGCGGAGGCTCGGGCCCGGTGTGAAGCCGCGCTCGCCGACGCCCAGACCTCCGGCGACCCGGAAGCCCTCGCGCTCGCGCACCTCGCCGTTGCCCGCGCCGCCGTCACCGACGGCGACGCCAGCCTCGCGACGACCCACGCCCGCGAATCCCGTCGGCACGCCGTCGCGCTCCCCGAACCGTTCCGCCAGGCCCCGCTCCACATGCACGCCCAGGCCCGCCTCCTCGCCGCGCAGCACGCCGAAACACCCAGCGCGCAGGCGGCCGACCTCAACGAGGCCGCCGCCCTCTTCACGGAAAGCCTCGACCTGAACCGCCGCATCGGCGACACCGGCATGGTCGCCGTCGAACTCCACAACCTCGGGTTCGTCCAGGCCCGCCGCGGCGACGCCGATGCCGCGGAGAGGCACTTCGAAGAGTGCGCCCGCCTGGGAGACAACACCGACTCCGTCTCGAGAGCTTTCCTCGCTTTGTACCGCGCAACCGTCGCCTTCGTGCGCGGCGACCGCGATCGGGCGCGGACATCCTTCGACTTCTCTGAAGCCACGTTCCGCGAATCTGGCCAGAACCCGGCGGCGGAGGCGGAATTTGCGTGGCTACGGGAGAGCCTGGCAGAGGGGTGGTGAGATGACGGACGAGCAGCGAGCAAACGCCACGAAGGGAAACGGGCACGCACGAAAGCCGGGGACGCGACGCCCAATGGCGGGAGGCCTTGAACGCATCTAGTGCCCCTCAGGTCATGGTCTTTGCCAATCGTACGGCAAGATATCGAGTTCAGGGTGAAACGATGCAAACAACTCGAGCCCAACTGGTATACTTCGGCTCAAGATGAGCCTCCTAGTGAGCCTGGATGACTTTCGACGTTACAACATGCGAACACGCAGCCGCACTGACATTCCATGCATTGGTCTGCAAGTCATTTTCTCGGCACTGAACGATCTCACCGAGACAGTCGTTGAGCCCGCCTTCGACATTGCCACAACTCCTCCCAGCGAAGAATGCGTGTTTCATCCAGTAATCGTGATGCAGCCGACTTGGAAAGTCAGTCACGCATTTGTCGGTGGTTTTCAGGCTGCGGCGAAGGGGGCATCGATTCTCCCGACCACTAACCTGCCCTTCGCCCGGATGGGACTAGAACTTCCTGCACCGTTCAATTCGACCGCGCGAATCAAGATTGTACTCTCCATGAACCGGTCAGTAAGCACATTCGAATTCGCTGCGCCTGCCGATAGACTTTCAACCCTTTTGGGCCGCATGAAGCACGATGTCAGGCTGGAACCAATCGAGCGACACTTCCGCTACCTATTCGACATCAACGGAGACCTCTCGGATCTTCAGATCGAAAGCTACAGGAGCCAGACGTGTCGGTGAAGATACTCAAAGTACTGAATCAAGGGCAGATCGCGCGGGTCGAACTATGTGTCGATGACAACGGTACGAAGTGTGTAAGAAAGGTCTTTGATCTCACATTGGCGCGGACGATTGATGATCCGAACATCGACAAACTCCGAGCTCGATTCGTCACGGAGGTACGAACGCAACAGTCGCTTCCGACGAATCTCTTCATTCCAGTCCACTTCGCTGACCTGGACTCGCCAGATCCCTGGTTCATCATGCCTTATGCCACGAACTCCCTGAGGGAGGAACTTGACAGGTCGCAGACAAAGCCCCCTGGGATTCGCCGCGAAGCACTGTTTCATATCCTCGCCAGCCTCAAGGAGCTTCATTCTCGCCAGCTCGTTCATCGCGACCTCAAACCGGAGAACACCCTTCTTCATGAGGGACGATGGAAGCTTTCGGATTTGGGATTCGTAAAAGTCCACACCCAAGGCGAGTCCTTCACGAGCTTCGACTCGGTCGCGGGGACTGAACTCTATATGGCCCCCGAACAGTTCAAGAACCTCCGCACAACAACTCCGGCCGCTGATATCTATTCCTTCGGTTGCATTCTGCATGACATGGTCACGGACGGCGATCGCGTGCCGTATGCGCAACACTCCTGCAGTCACCCACTGTCACCAATCATTGAGAAGTGCACAGCAGTCACTCCACCCTCAAGGTTCGCAACGATTGAGAGTCTGGAACATGCGTTACAGTCGACGCTCGACGATCTCGAGAATCGGGCTCATCCGAGACCCCTCGTCGACAGTCTGCAAGGAATCACTACTTGGGACAATGCTCAGCTCTCGGCCTTTTGCACGAGGCTTCTTGAACCACTCGAAGACATCGCCGATCTCTTGTATGCAGTTGACGAGGCCGTGCTCGATCAATTGTGCGCCAAGAGTTCTCGCTCCTTGTGGCTCTGCATTGATCGGCTGTGTGAGTTCTCTGAGCGCGAGCATGGTTGGAACAAGTGCGACGACATCGCTAGAGCGTTGCGACATGGCTTTCACATCGGGGATTTGAACATTCAAGTCCGCACCCTGGTTGCCTTAGCAAGCCTAGGAGCACATCACCATCGGTTTTACGTAATGACAATTCTCTTTGAACTCGCGGGTAAGTCCGCAGATGAGAGACTTGCAGAGAGAGTAGCTCTGGAACTAAGTGACGCGGAAGTGCGCAACAACTTCAAGTTGTGCGCGGAGGGAATCTCCAAAGGAGTCAGGGATTTCCATCCGGCGCTAGCTCGACATCTCCGTGGCTAGTCCTCAGCCAAAGGTATTCTGTCTTCTACTGCACTCCTCCAAAGCTAGTGTTCTCCTCCTCGGATCCTCGCCTGTGGCAGGCCGGTGAACACAGCCAAGCCGAGCCGCGCGGGCATTGCCCGGGCTATGTCGTGCAGGACTCTCGCAAAGCAGCGCTCGAGACTCGTGACGGCCGAGCGCGTGAAGCCAAACGCCCGCCTGAAGCGGCGGCTGAAAGATCCGGAGACCCGCCTCGAGACTCGCGGATTCCTCTCGCCTTCGGTCCTCGTACGGCTCGGGAGTGATCATCACCACACCCACTTCCGAAAATGCGCCTGCGATGGTGTACAAGGGACTGTGGAACGCAATGGTTGCGGAGAAGGCCGAAACGCTTACGAACTATCCCTACATCTGCACGGGCTGACAAGGAAGCGGCCTGAATTTGCGGCGGAGGTGTACAATTGACTCGCAGTCTACCCGATAGCATTACGCCATTGAATTTCTGCCCAGGGTACACCACATTTAAGGCGCGCGATCCCATCGAAGTAATCACTGTCGGCGAGCTGCATTTCGCAAAGCGGAAGCAGACGTGCGTAAGCTAGAGATAGCACATCCTCTAGAGTTTGAAAGGCGCTCAAATCCTTCTGCGCGGACTTCGAGCCGACGAACTCAATTCCCGAGTGGACATACTTGCTTCGCCGGCTGTAGATGTGCCTAAGATCTTCGAGCGTATTGATCCGCGTGCCTGGCGTGTCAGAATGTAGCAGACTGCCGACGAATCTGAATGCTTCAGAGAGTTCCGTTGCGCTGTTCGTCACGAGCATTTCGAGTGCCGTCACTGCACCAAGGACTCGTCGGTTCATGTCCGACGAATGAAGACCCTTTCCGAAAGTGCGAATACTGCGTGCCATTCTGGAAATGAACTCGCCATTCTCGCGCCAGTAATCCGGCCCGTCCTCGGGACAAGACTCGAGAAGATGCAGAATGCTACGATACCTCTGAAGCGCATCCGCAGATGAGGAAAATGCCGCTATGTCAGGTAAGGCGAGGTTCAACAGAAGCTCTCGACGCCATTCAGCAGGCCCTTGAAACACATCAATGGCCTCGTTGTCCGCCCCACAAGGTACGAGCCAGCACAATTGTTGGAATTGGGAGTCATGCCTGGTCTCGGGCTGAAAATCGAGGTGGGGCGGGAGCACTATGGCCCTTGTTGTCCCGGCGCTCACTGCCGACTGCTTTATTCGGCAACTGTGTGCGGCTAGCCGGGCTGCGACGTGAACATCTCGGTAAGTTGATAGAGCGTCATCCGTGGCGAATTCTTCGACTCCTCTCGAGAAGAAACTGATGAAACTGACATTAGGAGGAGGAAACGCCCACTCCGGAACGCTGAATTCAAGAGCGCCCGTCATGTCGGCGACAAAGCTTTCCCGTCTTGTCCCCTCCTTTGGCATGTGTCCAATCAGAATCGTTGACTGAGCCGAACTGAGTTCTCGCGAAAAGGTCCCCTCTGCCGATGGTCCGCCATCTATTGCAAAGAACACCATCCAGTATTGCCCTTGAGCATCTACGTATTGTTTTCGCAGAGTATTGGCAAGATTGCTCGGGGACTCAATGCGACTGCCTAAAAGGACGTCCATTATTGCGTCCATAGCAATGCTTCTCCAGACACGACGATCAGTTTCGCGAATGGGAACTGTCCCTGGAACCGCTTCAATAGCTGCCCTACATGCAGCTTGTACCTTGGGATCAGACGTAACCTTTCCGAATCGCGCCAGACGCTCATCATCATCTTTGGCGCCAATCATGATGACCTCGACATGTGAAAGAATCATGCCAAGCGAGGATTCTAGAGTCGAGTCCCTCTCGCGCTTGAGTTCGCGCTTGTCCTCTTCGCGTGGGCGGCTCATTGGCCTGTTCAACTCCGGTTGGAACTGCTACATCTGTGCGACCACGGCATCTCCAAACTGCGAGCACTTCACCTCCTTAGCCCCCTCCATCTGCCGCGCAAAGTCATACGTCACCGTCTTGCTCCCGATCGCCCCGTCCAGCCCCTTGAGGATCAGGTCCGCGACCTCCGTCCACCCCATGTACCGGAACATCATCTCGCCGCTCAGGATGACGCTTCCCGGGTTGACCTTGTCTTGGTTGGCGTACTTCGGCGCGGTGCCGTGGGTGGCTTCGAAGATGGCGTGGCCGGAGATGTAGTTGATGTTGCCGCCGGGGGCGATGCCGATGCCGCCGACCTGGGCGGCGAGGGCGTCGGAGAGGTAATCGCCGTTCAGGTTGAGCGTGGCGATGACGTCGAAGTCCTCGGGGCGGGTCAGGACCTGCTGGAGGGTGATGTCGGCGATGGAGTCCTTGATGAGGACGGCGCCGCGGGCGAGGGCGGTCTTCTGCTCGGTGTTGGCGGAGTCTTCGCCGGCTTCGGCCTTGGTTTTCTCCCAGCGGGACCAGGTGTAGACCTTGTCGCCGAAGTACTGCTCGGCGGCGGCGTAGGCCCAGTCGCGGAAGGCGCCTTCGGTGTACTTCATGATGTTGCCCTTGTGGACGATGGTGACGGACTTGCGTTTGGTGGCGAGGGCGTAGGCGATGGCGCTGTGCATGAGGCGGACGGTGCCGGACCAGGAGACGGGCTTGATGCCGATGCCGACCTGGACCTGGTTCTGGACGTTGGGGGCGCCGACGGCGTGCCAGAACTGCTCGGCTTTTTCCTTCGTGCCGAAGCGGATCTTCTCGAAGTCCTTGGGGAAGTTCTCGCGAATGAAGTCGAGGATCTTCTGGGCTTCGGGGGAGCCGGCGGGGTACTCGATGCCGGCGTAGATGTCCTCGGTATTCTCGCGGAAGATGACCATGTCGACTTTTTCGGGGTGTTTCACGGGCGAAGGGACTCCCTTGAACCAGCGGACGGGGCGGAGGCAGACGTAGAGGTCGAGCATCTGGCGGAGGGCGACGTTGAGGGAGCGGATGCCCTTGCCGACGGGAGTAGTGAGGGGGCCCTTGATGCCGACGAGGTAGTCGCGGAACGCCTGGACGGTTTCGTCGGGGAGCCAGTTCTTGAACTTCTGGAAGGCGGTTTCGCCGGCGAAGACTTCGAGCCACTCGACCTTGCGCTTGCCGCCGTAGGCTTTTTCGACGGCGGCGTCGAAGACGCGAACGCTGGCGGCCCAGATGTCGGGGCCGGTGCCGTCGCCGCGGATGAAGGGCAGCGTCGGGTTGTCGGGGACGTGCAGCTTGCCTTGCTTCGTGGTGATTTTCGCCATGGGTGGGGTGGATCCTTCGTCGGGGGTTCGGTGTTCGGCGTTCGGGGTTCGGCGTTGGGGGGGACGGTCGGGCGGGAGGGCTCGGTTTTTGGCGTTAGGGGTTAGGTGTGAGGGGTGAGGAAGTGCAGGGGGCAGGGCTGGGAGGACATTGTTTCGCGGGGGGACGCTGCGGGCAAGGAATTCGGTGGGGGGCGCGCGCAACGCCGAACGCCGAACACCGAACGCCGAACTTCGAGCCGGGGGGGCCTTGGATCCGGGCAATCGTGCTGGGCTGTGTCCGGATTCTGGCTAGAATCCCGCGCCATGAGCGACGCGCCGGAAACACGGCAGGTCAGCGCCACCCGCCGCATGGCCCGCACGCTGGCGCGCGTGCCGCGGAATCCTGCGTTCGGCTGGTTCCTGATCGCGACGGGGGCGGTGCTGTACCTCGTTGCGATCTTCAACCCGGTGGTCGACTTCCAGACCTCCCCGAGCGGTCACTTCGGACTCCACTCGCACCGGGGGCTGGGAGGGTGGGAGGCCCTTTGGGTCTCGATCGCCCACCTGCGCACGTTCGTGACCGGAGGCGAGGGCAAGTACCCGAGGCACGAGGGCTGGGCGGCGCTGGCGGGGTTGGCCAACATCGCCCTGCTGACGGGGATGGTCGCCGTGGTGTTCGCGAGGACGCGCCGGAAGTGTTTCCCCGTGGTCTGCACGGTGGGGCTGGCGGCGGTGGGGGTCGTTCTGACGGGGCTCTGGGTCGAGTTCACGGAGAAGCTGAACGGGTGGGAGGTCGAGTGGACGGACGGCGCGTACCCGTGGGGGATGGCGTTCCTGTGCATCGGGATCGGGGTTCTGCTGAGGTGGCGGGACCTGAGCCCGGAGAGGATCGAGAAGAGGAAACTGGAGAAACAGGAAAAGATGGGGCGGCTGGAAAGGCACGGGGTGTGAGACTTTCGCCGGCGACCACGACATCCGCCTTTATCCTCCTTTATCATTTTCCCAAGCCTTTTCTATCCTCGTAAATCCCGTCTCATCCTCTCTTTCTGGATGAAAGGCAGGATGAACGGCGGATAAGCACGGCCTGGGAAGAGGATAAGAGCGGATGAAGGCGGGTTCACGCGTTTGGGAACTTTGGCTTCATCCTCGGGCTTATCGCGGGCACACTCCGATTTCCCGAAAGCTCACTTCCCTGAATTCACTCGGAGCCACCCATGCGCCTCGTCCTCGCCGCCGCCGCCCTCCTGCTCTGCCTCCCGCTCCACGCCGAGGATTCCGACGTCTCGCGTTTCGACGCCTTCATGCGCAAATGGACGGAGATCGCGGCGAAGCGGGAAAAGGGCGACCGCAAGTCCTTCGACGTGAAGGTCGTGGAGCCCGACGGGTTCGAGTACAAGGCCCGGGTCGACACCACCGTCGGGCGCACGACCGAGGACGGCGAGAAGGTCGTCGTGAAGCACGCGACGATCGAGGACGTCGAGAAGCTCCAGGAGCGGGCTTCGGCGCTGCCGGCGATCGTCGTCGGCGACCGCTGGGAGGAGCCGCTTCCCGTCACTTACCCTGACGACGCGAGGATCACGGTCGAGGAGGGGGTGGAGCTCAAGGTCGGGGACGCGACGCTCAAGTGCACGAAGCTCACGAGCGAGCAGGACGGCACGGAGGGGCTCAAGATCCGGATGGAAATCTGGATCACCGACCAGGACAACCTCGGCGTCGTGAGAATGGTCTCGGAGAGCGGGCCTTCGCGCTCCCTGGCCTGCACGCTGAAAAAATGGTCCGTCGCGGCGAAGTAATCGCGGACAATACGCCGCATGCCCAGCGCCGAGTTCTACCTCGAACGGTTCGCGCACCACAAGGAGGCCGGCCTGTCCGCGCGGCGGGCGGGGAACTTCAAGGAAGCGCGGTATCAGCTGCTCCGGTCGGCGGAGTACCTGATGCGGCTCTCGGAGCTTTCCGAGGGCAAGCTGAAGGAAGCGCGGCTCAAGAACGCGCGCGAGCTGCTCACGCTGGCCAAGGACCTGCCGGAGTCGGCGGAAGCGGCTTCCGAGTGGAAGGAAGACGACGAGGCGCCCGGCCGGCCCGACGCGGCGCCGGCGGAAGCGGGGGCGTCGCCGAAGAAGCACGGCAAGGCGGGCGACTGGATCGTGCGCGAGAAGCCGAAGGTGAAGTTCGCGGACATCGCGGGGCTGGAGGAGGCGAAGAAGCAGATCCGGATCAAGATGATCTACCCGTTCACGCACGCGGAGAAGGCGGCGAAGTACGGCGTGACGAAGGGCGGCGGGATCCTGCTCTACGGGCCGCCGGGGACGGGCAAGACGATGATGGCGCGCGCGGTGGCGGCGGAGCTGGAGGCGACGTTCTTCTGCGTGACGCCGAGCCGGATCCTGTCGAAATGGGTGGGCGAGGCGGAGAAGAACATCGCGAACCTGTTCGGCGAGGCGCGCGAGGCGGGGCGGTCGATCGTGTTCATCGACGAGATCGAGAGCCTGCTGCCGAGCCGGCGCGACCAGGAGTCGAACGTGATGCAGCGGCTCGTGCCGTCGATCCTCTCGGAGATGGACGGGTTCGGCGGGCGGAGCGAGGCGCGCACGATCCTGTTCATGGGCGCGACCAACGAGCCGTGGGCGCTCGACTACGCGGCGATGCGCCCCGGGCGGTTCGACGAGAAGATCTACATCGCGCTGCCCGACGCGCCGGCGCGCCGCCAGATCCTGGAGATGAACCTCGAGAACGCGCCTCTGGCGGGGGGCGTGGACCTCGACGCGCTCGCTGCGCGGCTCGACGGATACTCCGGCGCGGACATCGCGTATCTCGTGCGCAAGGTGAAGGAGGAGCTGTTCGAGGACTCCGTCGAGCAGAACGCGGAGCGCGCGATGGATCTGTCCGCGTTCGATGAAGCGCTCAAGACGCTGAAGCCGAGCGTGCAGAAGGACGATTTGAAGAGGTTTGACGAGTTCAGGAAAAAAGCCTGACGGTTGTCCGGGTTCGGCGTTCGGAGTTCGGCGTTCGGCGTTGACGCGGTCGAGCCCGCAGGGCGATCCGGTCGGTTCTTGAGCCTGCGGGGTTCGGCGTTCGGAGTTCGGCGTTCGGCGTTGACGCCAGGGCAGCCGAGCGACCGGTCGGACGAAACGCCGAACACCGAACGCCGAACGCCGAACGGGGCTATGATCGCGAGCATGCGGACGATCCTCGTCTTCGCGGCGATCACGGGTTCGTGCTTCGCGCAGATACCGGATGACGTGCGGTCCGAGCAGCGGGAGATCGTCCAGGCCGCGAAGGAGTCAAAGCTCTTCTCCGCGAAACGCTACGACGCGCTGATCGAGCGCATCGGCGCAATTACCGACGCGGACGGCGCGCGGGCGCTCTTCCGCGACCTCGTGCAGCTCGCGTACGACCACGAGACTGGCGACGAATACATCATCCAGCTCTGCGGAACGCTCGAGCGCGCGGACATGCGCGCGGTGGGCTGGGAGGCGCTTCCAGAGGAGATCGAACTCGAACGGCTGACGCTCGCGGACGGGCGCGTGCTGGTGGGGACGGGCGGGCTGCTCGCGGCGCGGCATCCGGAGCTGGAGGCGAAGGCGCTCGCGGGGCAGCGGCTGATGAGCCCGAACGTCGGGCTGACGGGCATCGGGAATTTCTGGGTGGCGCGCGAGCAGGTGAAGAAGGCGGACCGCGTGAAAGTGAAGCGGCCGCGGGCGTTTCTCGTGAGCGAGCGCGGGCGGCGGGTGGTGGACGGGCGGCTGGTGGTCGAGGGGGACTGGCTGCGGCCGGGCGAGGGAACGCGGGTGGAGGCGATCGCGCTCGACCTCGTGGACGCGGGGAACGGCGGCGCGCTGTTCGCGAACGAGGAGCTGGGGCTGCGCACGGCGTGGCGGACGGCGGAGGCGCGCGGGCTCGACGTGCGCGAGGAGTGGCGGGAAGAGCTGGGGTGGAACGATGGCGGGAAGCCGCCGGAGGAAGCTGCGCCGGGCGAGGGACCGCACGAGGAGCTTCGCAAAAAGGCGCCCGGCGTCGAGTGGCCCGAGCCGTTCGACGTGGAGCCGGCGGTGAAGCTCGCCGTCGAGAAGCTGGACGTCAAGCTCGAGGGCGACGCGGAGGCCGACCTGCTGCGCCTGCGATTCGCGTACACCTACGGCGGCCGCCCGCCCGCACTCGCGCTCGACGACCCGCGCAAGTTCCGCCAGTTGGAAAACGCCGTGCACGCGTTCCTGCGCGGCGGGCCGATCGAGGACGTGCTCAAAACCGGCGCGGACTTCGCCACCGTCGCCGCCGCCGTGCGATTCGCCCCCGACTTCGACGCGCCCCCCGAGCCCGGCCTCGACGCCGATGGCGTCTGGATCCGCTTCCCGAAAGCGTACGGCCCGTGGCGACGCCGCCCGCTCCTCCTCGTCCTCCACGGCCAGTATCGCGTCCCCGAGTACGACTTCGGCCTGTGGACCGCCCTCCCCGGCGCGCGCGACTTCGTCGTGGCGGCGCCGACCTACGGCTCGACCGCCGGCACCGCGCGCTCCCCCGCCGCCGACGACGAGATCCTGCGCGTCGTGCGCCGCCTGTCGCTCACGCGCAACGTCGACCCCGACCGCATCTTCGTCACCGGCATCTCGATGGGCGGCGCGCTGACCTGGCGGCTCATCCAGTCCTACCCCTCGCGCTGGGCCGCCGCGGGCCCGGAGATCCACGGCCCCAAGGAGTACGCCGGCAAGTTCGGCCAGCTCCGCAACGTCGCGGGGCTTCCGATTTATCTCATGGAAGGGGAATTCGACGGCCTGAACACCCTCTATTCCCGCGCGGCGGTCCCGCAGCTCCGCGGGTGGAACGCGCCCATCACGCACATCGAGGCGCGCAATTACGGGCACGACCGGCTGGTGTGGCTGTACCCGCGTTTTCTGAAGTGGCTCGAAGGCCGCCGCCGCGAGGCGCACCCGGTCCGCGTCGAGCACTGGGCGATGAACGCGTTCGAAGGCGAGTCGTCGTGGCTCGCGATCCGGGCCGCGAAAGGCGCCGCGGCGTTCAAGATGAAGGATGGCGCGTTCAACCCGAATGATCTGTGCGGCGTCGAGGCGATCTATGAGAACGGCGTGATCACGCTGAAGACGCTCGGCGGTCGGCCGTCCGAGATCGAGATCTTCTTCGATCCCGCGATCATGGGATCCGCGATCGAGGTTCGGAGTGCGTCGAAGACCCTGATCTGGAAACCTGTGGGCTCGGTGAGGTTCATGCTGGAGCGCGTCCGGGAGACGGGGGATCGGGAGCAGGTGTTTGCTGATTCGGTGAGAGTTGGACTGTAGCGATCGCGCGGGCGGGGTTCGGCGTTCGGAGTTCGGCGTTCGGCGTTGACGCGGTCGAGCGCGCTTGGCGAGGCGATGGTTATTGAGCCTCCTGATCGACGTGCGTTGCCTGCTCCAGCGCCTGATCGAAGGCATCGAGCGGTGGTCCGGCCTGACCACTCCGACGACACCGCACGCCGAGCCACGCCGGCTCTCCCCCTCCCAACTCACGATAGCCCCCCGCCAACCCCAACGCCGAACGCCGAACACCGAACGCCGAACCCCGCAGGCTCAAAAACCGGCCGCCCACCGAACCCCCCCGCCCACCTCAACGCCGAACGCCGAACGCCCATCGCCGAACCCGCCCGACCGTCCCCTCCCCCCAATACCGTGAGATCTGTTCAACCGAACCCCGCGCGCAGTTAGAATCCGCCCCCATGCCCCGACTCCTCCTCGTAAACGGCCGCATCCGGACGATGGACCCCGCGTGGCCCGAACAGTCGGCCGTGGTCTGCGAGAACGGCCGGATCGCGTTCATCGGCGACGACTTCACCGTCCGCGCGATGTACCGCGGCGACGACGAGGTCATCGATCTCGAAGGCAAGAGCGTCTTCCCGGCGTTTCACGACGCGCACACGCACTTCTACCACTATGCGCTGACCCTGCGGCGGCTGAGGCTGGACGACTCCCACAGCGAACACAGCGCGTGCCAGTCCGTGAAAGGCACCGCCGAGCGCCTCCCCGCAGGCGAGTGGATCGTCGGGCGCGGGTGGAGCCTCTCGAAATGGGCCGCCGAGGATTTCCCGACGAAGGAATCGCTCGACGAAGCCGCGCCCGAACACCCCGTCGCCCTCGCGGCGAAGGACGGCCACACGTGGTGGGTCAACTCGAAAGCGCTCGCCGTGGCGGGCATCACCAAAGACACCCCGAACCCGAACGGCGGCGTCATCGCGCGCGACGCGAACGGCGAACCGACGGGCATGCTGAAAGAGGCGGCCCTCGAGTTGATCAAAGGATTCATCACCAGCCCCCCCGAGAAAACCGTCATGGGCGGCCTGCGCGACGCGACCGAACAGTTCCACTCGCTCGGGATCGCGCGCGTCGACATCGTCGCGGGCGCCATGGGGCGGGATGCCGAAATGGAAGAGGCGTTCCGGCTGTTCCAGCGGCTCGAAAAGCGCGGGCAGCTGGGCATGCGGATGACCGTGTACTTCCCGGGCCACGACCTGGACCGGTTGGTTTCGTGCGGGATGCGAAGCGGCTTCGGCAGCGACTGGTTGCGCTTCGGCGGCATCAAGCTCTACGCCGACGGCTCGCTCGGATCGCGCACCGCGGCGATGCTGGAGCCGTACGAGGGCGCGAAGGACGACCGCGGCGTCGAGGTGATCACCCCTTCCGACATGGCCGCGATCGTGAAGAAAGCCGCCGAGAACGGGATCGCGACGGCGATCCACGCGATCGGCGACCGCGGCGTGCGCAATGCGCTCGACGCGTTCGAGGGCGCGAAGGCGGCGGCGGACGCGAACGGCCTGCGCCAGCGCCTCGAGCACGCGCAGTGCGTCGCGCCCGAGGACGTCTCGCGGTTCGCTTCGCTCGGCGTCGTCGCGAGCGTGCAGCCGTGCCAGTTGATGGGCGACATCGACAACGCGGAGAAACTCTGGGGCCCGGAGCGCGCGCGTCGGACGTATCCACTGCGGAGCCTGCTCGCGGCGGGCGCGGTGCTGGCGATGGGGACGGACGTGCCGATCGAGCCGCCGGACCCGCGGCGGTCGCTCAAGGGCGCGGTGCTGCGGCCGCGCGAGGACGGGACGCCGTGGAACACGGAGGAGTGCATCTCGGCGTGGGACGCGATGCTCGGCTACACGCGCGGCGCGGCGTGGGCGGCAGGGGTCGAGGATCGCGCGGGCTCGATCGTGCCGGGGCGGCTCGCCGACCTCATGGTGTTCAGCGAAGACCCGATCGATCTCCCGACGAGCCGGATGACCGACGCCACCGTTGTGCTCACCGTCGTCGACGGCAAAGTCGTGTATAAGAAAAAGTAGCGGAGAGTTGGCGGGCAGTTGCCGCGCGAACGGGCGTTCGTTCTTCGTTCTTCGTTCATCGTTACTCGTTACTCGTTACTCGTTACGGTTGATCGAGATGCGGTCGTTGTACGGGGTGCCGGTCGAAGAACTGCTCCCACGGTTGAGGGAGGCGGCCGATCCGCAAGACGCGGAACGGTCGCTTCGGGCGGCTTATGCGCTCGAAACGGAGCCGTGGAAGGGAAAGCGGCTTCAGGCGGCTGCGGCGGAACTCGCACTGGACGTGCCGGGGATCGCGGCGCGGACGGACGCGGCGGACGGCACCACCAAGCTGCTCGTCACGCTCGACGACGGGCGCGCGGTGGAGTGCGTCCTGATCCCGGGCGTGCGCGGCGGACTCTCGCGCGAGAAAATGAGCGCGCGCAACCGGGAGGACGGCGCGCCGCGCGCCCGCCGCCCCACCGCCGCGGCGTGCGTCTCGACCCAGGTCGGATGCGCCGCGGGCTGCTCCTTCTGCGCGAGCGGCCTCGGCGGCCTCACCCGAAACCTCGCGGCGGGCGAAATCGTCGCCCAGGCGCTTCTCCTCCGCAAAGAAGCCGAAACCCGCGGCCTCCGCCTCGCCACAGTCGTGTTCATGGGCATGGGCGAACCCCTCCATAACGTCGAGAACGTCGTCACCGCCATCCGCAACCTCACGCACCGCCACGCCGGCACATTTCCCCCCAACGGCATCACCGTCTCCACCGTCGGCATCCTCCCCGGCATGAAAACGCTCGCCGCTTCCCATGAACCCCCGCACCTCGCCGTTTCCCTCCACGCCCCCGACGACGCGACGCGCGCGAAGATCGTCCGCACCGCGCCGCGGCTGTGGACCGTGGAGGAAACGCTCGACGCCGCCGCGGAGTACCGCGCGGCGACGAAGCGCCACGTGACGATTTCCTACGTGCTCCTCGACGGCGTCAACGACGCGCCCGAACAGGCCGAACTCCTCGCGACCCGCATCGCCGGCCGCAAGTTCCACGTGAACCTGATTCCACACAATCCGGTGGAAGGGCTCCCGTGGCGCGCGTCGACGCCGGAGAAGGCATACAGGTTCTGGACCGTGTTGAGGGAAGCGGGCGCCATCGTGCACATCCGGAAGCCGCGGGGGGCCGGGGACGAGGCGGCGTGCGGACAGCTGAGGCGGAAGGAAAGCCATAAGCCATAAGCGGCGCGCTTCGCGCGCCATCCCGGGCGGTGCGGACTTCAGTGTTCCCGGGCCGCCGTGAGACCGGGAACTCTGAAGTCCGCTGCGCTCCATGTGGCGCGCGAAGCACGCCGCTTATGGCTTATGGCCTATGGCTTATGGCTGCCTTCCCTACTTCCCAACCAATCGCACTACCCCCACCGTCCGCCGAAGCCGAGTCCTGGTCTCCAGCTTCGACTCTTTCGTCTCCAGCACCGCGTCCTCGCTCAACTCCTGCTCCGACCACTTAAGCGTCCCGTCCGCCAGGTTGAACGACGCCGTCCACACGCCCTCCACCTTCAACTCCGTCTTGAGATCCGTGCCCGTGTCCGCCTTCTGGTCCGCTTTGCTCGTGCCCCCGAGAATCGCCGTCCGACGCCCGTCCGCCTCGCGCACGTCCTCGAGCGTCAGCTCGTCCTTGTGTCGCTCGACGTCGAGCTCCCACTTCGCTCCCTTCGCGACAGGCTCCTCCGGCAGCACAGGAAAGAGATTCTGCAGGTCGTCGTTCAGGTCGACCTGCGCGCACACAGCCTTCAGCGCCGCGGCGTCGATCGTGAACTGCCCGCGCGGCGTGAGCTTTGCGGGAATTTTTTTCTCCTGAAGGGCCACCAGGTCGACCTTGAGAGGCTGCTCCAGCGCGAAGGCGGAAACGGTTCCGCTGAGGCCCTTGAACGTCAGATCCCCCTCCGCGACGCCGTCCTGCCCCACCGCCGTCACCGTGAACACCGCCGTCACGTCCACCTTGAACGACGTGTCGAGCGTCCCCCTGGCCGTCGTCATCCCCGCGGTGCGCTCGTTCTTCACGCTGATCTCGAAGACGTCGCCCTCCGCGAATTTCCATTCGAGCGCGACCTCGCCTTCCGCGGCGGCGGGAAGGGCGAGGAGAAACAGCCAGACGATGCGCACGGTGAGTCTCCTGCAGAATGGGGCGGGTGCATGATACCGGCCGGGCGGAAGGCGAAGGGAGATTCGTTCTCCGTTACTCCTGTGGGTTTTTCTAAGATACCCCTTCCCGCCGACGACATTCTCCCGGATCCCGAATCCGGAGCACATCCCATGAACATCCCACGCGCCGCACCCAGAGCCGTCGCACTCCTGCTCGTCATACTCGCGCCGATTCGGTGCTTTGCCTACGGCGGCTGGAAGTCCAGCGACGACGCGGGCCTGTTCCGCGAACTCGCCCCCGCGCTCACGGAGGCGTTTCTCCTCTTCTTCATCCCCTACCTTCTCCTGTCCTCCTGGCTCGATCGCGCCCGGCGCCTCCATGGCCTGCGCATCCTGCCGTTCCTCGTCGCCAGCGTCCTGCTCGTGGGCGGCCTGCTCCCAAACCTCTTCGCGTTGGGCGAGTACGGTCCCGCGCACGTCGCCGTCCACTTCGCCGGGCAGGCCGCCCTGCTCTTCTATGCCGCCCTGACCGCGAAGTGGATTCTTCTGGAGTGGCAGGACCGGCTGACCGGCGCGGGATCTGAGCCTGGCTCAGCCACGCCGAGGGCACGGTGTTGAACCCGCCGGGTTTTCGGGTCCAGGATGACGCAAGCCCCATTCGGAGAGATTCCGCTGAAGATCCGTGGACCCGCCGCCGTCGCAATCGCTCTTCTGCTCGCGCTCCTCATCGGGTTGATTCTCCGGAAGCGCGCCGAACCGCGTGCGGACCCTGAGGCGCCGCGCGCGGCCGCGGAAAAGGCGGCTTCCCCGAAGGGCGCGCCCCGGGACGCCGAAGCCGGCCCGGCGCCCGAAGGAGCCCGTGAGGAGCCTGAGAAACCCCCGGCCCTGCGCCGCATTTCCGGCCGCCTGCTGCACGCGGACAGGACGGGGGCCGAGCGGTGCGGGCTCGCGCTGACGCTCGCGTGGACGATGGGCGTGCCGCCGGTTCATTATGCGGCGTCGGGGGCGGAGGGGGCGTTCGCGTTCCCGGGCGTGGCGCCCGGCGAGTACCGGGTCACCGCGGCGTTCGACGCGGTCTCGGTCCCGGTCGAGGTCGGCGCCGCGGACGTCGAGGGTCTGGAGCTGGTCCTCCCGGCCTCCGCCGCGGTCCTCGCGACCGTCGTCGACGCGCGCGGCGCCGCGGTCGCGGGCGCGCGCGTGGCCCTGCCGTACAGCCCGGGCGATTCCGCCGGCACCACCGACGAGCTCGGTCGTGTGCGCCTCACCGCCGTCGGCGACCACGTCTTCGTCGCCGTCACCGCGGCCCCGCCCGGGGACCGGCGCTACCTCCTTCCGCCCGAAGTCGAACTCCGCCCCGGACAGCGCGAAGTCCGCCTCGTCCTCGCCGACGCCGCGCTCGCCACCGGCGTCGTCCTCACGCCGCGCGGCCTCCCCACTTCCCTGCTCCTCCACACCGTCCGGGACCACGCGATCCTCGCTTCCACGACGTCCGACGGCGACGGCCATTTCGAGGCCAGCGTCCCCCTCGACGGCACCGCGTCGCTCGTGATCGACGTAGGCGGCGGGGCGCTGGCGATCCGGGAGGAGGAAGAAACGGAATTCACGCGGGTGACGGGTCGGCTTGACGGGGTGCGCGCGGGGGATCGGGATCTGCGGCTCCGGCTGGTGGCGGTGCCGCGGGACCGGGCGCTGAGCGTCCGGGTCGAATCGCCGGCGGGCAAGCCGGTGGCGGGGGCGCGGGTTGAGCTGATCGAGGACGCGGGCTCGCTCGCGGTCGAGGAGACGGACGCGGTGGGCGTCGCGCATTTCGAGAAGCTCTACGACACGTTGCTGCTCGTGGACGTCACGAGGCCGGCCGATGATCCGGCGGCGGCCGACTGGCTGACAGGCCGGGTCCATCGCGTGACGCCCGCGGGCCAGGAGGTGGTGGTGCGCCTGCGCGAGGGCGTGCGGCTTCGCGGCGTCATCCTGCTCCCCGACGGCGAGCCCTGCATCGGCGCGCATGTCTGCCCCACGATCAAGCGCGCCGACTGCCCGCTGACGACGGTCGGGGAGGACGGGGCGTTCGGGTTCCTGCTCGACCCCGACGATCAGGATCGTCTGGATTTCCAGGCATGGGCGGAGATCCGGAGCGTGAAGTACTCCGGCGGGCTGAGGCGGGTCGATCCGCGGGCGGGTTCGGTCACGATCCGGCTGATCCGGGATCCGTGAGGGAGCGGGAGGAAGTACAAAGAGTGTTGCGGGGGGCAGGCGAGGCCCGCCGCCCGGTCATTTGAATGAATGCGCCGCGAGAAATTCGGCCGGCGTCAGGACCGACAGAGGCGTGCGCGGGAAGTGGTCCGCGTTGCGTGTGACAAGGCATCGGGCGCGGGCCTGGACAGCCGAGTGGAACTGGACCGCGTCTTCGAAGTCCTCGAAGCCCGCGTCAATCGCCTGGTTCAATATCTGGGCGGTCAGGTCGACGGGCGTGAAGACATCGCGGAGAAGCTGAAGTGCCCTGTCCGCGTTGCGCCGGCCGGCGTGCCGGCGGATCAGGTACCAGCAGTTTGTGAAGCTGATCGCGGCGATCGAGGCATCGAGCCGGCCGGACTCCGCCAGCGTCCAGATGTCCACGGAGTCGGCGTAGAAGGGCTTACGCTCGGCCAGGACATCGAGGATCACGTTCGTGTCGACGAAGACTCTCACCGCCGCATCCCGTGCTTTCCGGCCAGAGCTTCTTCGAGGAGTTCACGGTCGGTCTTCCCGGCGGGGAGCTTCACGAGGCCGGTCGCCTTGCGGGCCAGGGGACCCGGTCGCAGCGTCTTCCGACTGCCGGCGAGAAGGGAGTCGAGGAAGCGCGAGAACATGGAAGAGAGCGAGGTGCCTTCGCGCGACGCGAGCTTCTTGGCTTCCGCGATGAGGGTCTTGTCGGCACTCAGGGTCAGTTTGATCCGGCGCATGGCGGGCGGCTCCGATACGTATGGTCCTCAGACAAGTATACGTACTACATCCGCGAACGCCAAGGCCGACGTCGCGCGGCGGAGCCGCGGCACGGTTCGTCCGCCGCCATGGCCGGAGATTTTCCAGGATCTGCCGCGCCGCCAACGCCACTCTTTCGGACGCAATCACCGCGAAATGGATTCTCCTGGAGTGGCAGGACCCGCGGACCTCGGAGCATGGATCGGGCGCGAGGGGGTGAAGTACCGCGGGAGCGCGATGGGGGTCGACCCGCGCGCGGGAGCAATCGCGATCCGGCTGAGCAGGGATCCGGGAGAGTAGGATGTCCGCCATGGAGACGTTCGAGCGCGACAGCGTGGAGGGGTGGATCGCGGATTTCGTCGAGTCGACGCCGTTCCGGGGCTTCGGTTCCGTCCCGGGGCTCGAGGCCGCGCCGGTGCTGATGGCGTTCATGGAAGCGGCGTGCGCGGGGATTTCGCCGGGAGACCTGGAAGAGCCGGCGGTGAAGACCGGGCTTCTTTCCGGCCTGGCGCGGCTGGCGCTGCCGCCCGAGGCGCGCGCCGCGACGCCGCGGCTCGTGGGGGCGTTCCTGGAGTTCCTCGAGACCGAGGGGCGGCTCGCGGGCGGACGGCGGCTGGGCGCGTACGCGGGCGCGCTCGCGGGCGCGTTCGAGAAGGCGGCGAGGCCGGAGGGGACGCCGCACCGGAACGCGGGGGCGCCGCTCGGGAGGAACGATCCGTGTCCGTGCGGGAGCGGGAGGAAGTACAAGAAGTGTTGCGGGGGGTGAGGGGCGGATGGGATGTGCGCGGCGCCAGCCGCGCCCCTTTTCCTTTACCTTCCCCTTTACCTTTACCTGTCGTTTTCCTGCGCGAAAAGCAGGGAAAGGCAAAGGGGAAGGTGAAGGTAAAGGGGGCCGCTTCGCGGCCACTTCTCAAATTACCTGAAACCCGGATCCGTCTTGTCCTGTATTCCCCCCCACGCCACGATCCCGCTCCGTCCCCCCGCCACGACGCGTTAGAATGCCCCCCAACCCGACTTGGGAGATCCCGATGTCCCGCACTCCCTCGTTCCTCCGCTTCGCCGCCGCCGGCCTGTTCGTCGCGGCTCTCCTCTGGACCCTGCGCCCCGGCGCGGCGGCGGACGCGCCGCGCGTGCTCAAGGTGTGCGACCGGACGGTCGCGGAAGCGGGGCGTACGCGCGTCATCGCGTTCCGGCTGGCGGAGCCCGCGGCGGAAGACACGGCGCCTGCGGCGGCGGTCGCGGACGGGAGCGTTCTTGCCATCGAAATCGCCCCCGCCGTCCTCAAGGGCGAATCCCTCGGGTACCTGCGCGTGCGCGGGCTCAAGCCCGGAAAGACCACGCTGACCGTGGGCGACGCTTCCATGACCGTCGACGTCGTCGCCGAACGTGCGCCCGACGCGCCGCGGCTCGAAATCACCAGCCCCGCCGACGGCGCGCGCGTGTGGCGCAAGGTCGCCGTGGGCGTGGAAGTCGACGCCGAGGCAGCGGGAGCGGGCGCGACGCACGAGCTGCGCCTCTCGACCGGCGCTTCCCTCAAACCCTCGCGCGTCAGCGGGCCGATCTGGGGGCCGACGCTGCGGATCCTGTACCTGGTGAACACGTTCAAGCTGCCGGAAGGGCCGCTCGAGATGACGCCGGTCGCGAAACGAACGGACGGGACGGAACTGGCGGGCGCGACGGTGGTCGTGCACGTGCTGAAGCCGGAGCCCGGCGACATCGTGCAGATGGAGGCCGAGGACCAGCGGGACGTGAAGCGGCCGAAGCGGTTCGGCGAGGCGCTGCTCAACGTGGCGCCGGACGCGGACGCGAGCGGGCACCAGATGGTGCCGATGTACGGAAGCGATCCCGCGGCGTGTTTCCCGTTCAAGGTCGAGAAGTCCGGGTGGTACCAGGTCGTCATCACCGCGCGCGGGTCGTTCGCGGGGGGCGCCTTCCCGACGGTCGGGCTGATCGTCGACGGCGCGTTCGAACACGTCACCAACGCGCGGCTGCTCGACGAGCAGTGGCACCGCGTCGCGCTCGGCGTGCCGGTCCGCCTCGCCCGCGGCGACCGCTTCCTCACCCCGTACTTCCTCAACGACTTCTACGCCCCCGGCGTCCCCGCGGACCGGAACTACTTCCTCGACATGATCGAGATCGTGCGCGTGGAGGAGCGGCCGTCAGCGGGGGGCGGCGAGGGAAGCGACTCCGGAACGGGCGGCGCGCCGATCGCGATCGCGGAAGGGCGCGACGCGTGGAACGACGTGCGCGTGGCGTTCGCGGAGCCGCTGAACGGGCGGCTGCTGACGGGGACGGTGGAGGTGAACGGCGCGGCCGTATGGAAGAAGATGGAGAAGGCGCCCGCGCCGCGGGTGACGCTGAAGGTGAACGGCGAGGCGGTCGGAACGCAGCGGAGCGCGGCGCCGAAATGGTGGGTGGATCCCGGCTGGTTCGAGGAAGGGGCGAACACGCTGCAGCTCGTCGCGGTACTGGACGGCGGCGAGACGGCGTCGACGCCGGTGCAGACGATGACGTACAAGCCGCCGAAAACGTGGAAGCGGGTGAAACCGCTTCCGTTCCTCAGATTCCCGGTGCGCGAGGAGGCGTGGGACGACGTCACGCGGAAGGCGTTCACGCGCGAGGGCGACTGTCCCGAGAAGGTGTCGGCGAAGTTCTTCTCGAACGGGAAGGCGACGCTGGCGTTGCCGGAAGCGCTGTCGGGGGCGTTCCTGATCTGGGTGGAGGGACGCGGGGACCAGCTGGACGGGCCGCCGATCGCGGAGGTGTCGCTGGTGGCGGACGGGAAGACGACGAAGATCGGTGAGATCGGTATCGGCGGATGGTGGGGGCCGCACCAGGTGCCGGGGATCGCGGTGCTGCCGGCGGGGGCGAAGAAACTCGTCGTGGCGTTCACGAACGACAAGTTCGAGAAGGACAAGGGAGACCGGAATCTCGCGCTGCAGGCGGTGATCCTGCTCGGCGTGCCGCCGACGGGTGACACGCTGAATCCCTCGGTGAAGATCGCATGGCCGCCCGACGGGCACGAAGTCTGGATGGCGGACGTGGTGGTGGTCGAGCCGTCGGACGACCGCGTGGTCGCATGGGTCGAACTGGAGATCGACGGGAAGCGCACGGGCATCCGCGCCGACACGCTCGGGAAATTCGGGCGCGTCGTGCTGCCGCTTCTCGCGCGCCAGCTCGCGCCCGGGGAGCACAAGCTCGCCGTGCGACTCCACGACGGGGCGCACGAGCGGGTCGGGAAGGCGCGGACATTCGTCGTCCCCGCGGCGGGGCCGCAGGCGCCGGGCCGGTTCGCGCGCGCGGTGCACCTGCTCAACCGGTTCGCGTACGGCCCCGATCCCGAGGAACTCGCCGCCGTCCTCACGATGGGCGAAACGGCCTGGCTCGACGACCGCCTCGCGCGCGGGCTCGACGACCCCGGCGACGCCTCCGCGCTCCTCACCGCCTGCGTCACGTTCGGAAACGACGACGGCGAGTACGACGCGATGGGGCGCGACGCGTACCACGCGCTCCTGACGCCCAACCCCGTCCGCACGCGGTTCGTGCGGTGGGTCGACAACCACTTCAATACATGGATCCGCAAAGTCGCCGGCCGCGCGGAGTGGGAGGAACGGAAACGCTTCACGCGCCTCGGCATCGCTCCCTTCCCCGACCTCCTGCGCGCGTCGTCGACGAGCCCGACGATGCTGCAGTACCTCGACCAGCAATTTTCGTTCGCGCGCAGCCTGAACGAGAACTACGCGCGCGAGATCTGCGAGCTGCACACGGCGGGCGTGCACGGCGGCTACAGTCAGGCCGACGTGACGGCGCTCGCGAACCTGCTCACGGGCTGGACGTACAGCGACGAGGGCGACGGGCGGAGCGGCGGGTTCCAGCTGCGCCGGCGCACGCACCGGTTCGATCCCGCGCTCTCCGACGGCCGCCCGCAGACGTTTTTCGGGATGCGGTTTCCGAAGGCCGCCCCCGAGGCGCGCCACGACCGCGCGAGGCTGGCGATCGAGCTGCTCGCGGCGCACCCGAGCACCGCGCGGTTCGTGTGCGGGAAGCTGGTGGCCCACTATGTCCGGTGGCCCGCGCCGGAACGGATGACGGAGGACCTCGCGGCCGTGTTCCTCGAGACGGACGGGGACATGCGCGCCGTGCTGCGCGCGATGGCCGCGCACCCGGACTTCTGGGCCGAGAGCCGCACGGAAAAAGTCGCGACCCCGTTCGATTTCTCGACGCGTCTCTCCCGCGCATGCGGGTTCAAGCTGCCGTGGCAGGTCATCGACATGTGCGCGCGGAGCGGCGCGGGACTGTACGACCGCGCGACGCCGGACGGGTACCAGGAAGAGGACACCGCCTGGACGTCGACGAACGCGATGCTGCAGCGGTGGAAGTTCGCACGGGATTGCGAGTGGGCGCTGGCGGCGGTGGTGCCGGGCGCCTGGAGATGGTCGCAGGAGCCGATGACCGCGGAGTGGCGTCAGGAGCTCGTCGACCTGGTGGCCGTGCGGTTGATCGGGCGGACGCTCTCGAAGGAGTCCAATGAGGCCGCGCTGCAGGTGCTGGAGGCGTGCAGGGGCGGGAGAGATGCGGTCGCGATGCAGGCGGCGTCGTTTGTGGCGCAGTTGCCGGAGGCCAATCTGAGGTGAGTTGCCAGTTGCCAGTGGCCAGTGGCCAGTAACGGCACGCCTGGGAGTCGGATCCAAAGGGAGGAGACCTCGGAATGCACCTGACACGACGGCATTTCCTGCAGCTTTCCGGATCGCTTGCGGTGTACCTCGGCGTCACGCCGGTGAAGCTGCTCGCTGAGGATAAGCTCAAGCCGGTCAAGAAGGGGAAGACGCTCGTGCTCGTGTTCCAGAGAGGCGGACTCGACGGGCTCAACTTCCTTGTGCCCTGGAAAGACCCCAACTACGCGCGGCTCCGGAAATCCATCGCGCTGCCTGCGCCGTCGGACAAGGCCGACGGGCGCGTGCTCGACCTCGACGGACTGTTCGGGCTGAATCCGCGCCTCGGGGCGCTGATGCCCCTCTTCAAGAAAGGACAGGCGGTCGGCATCCACGCGGTGGGACACGACCGCAACACGCGGTCGCATTTCGAGGAACAGGACGTCTGGGAGACGGGCGTCACCGGCAACACGATCAACTCGGACGGGTGGGTCAACCGCCACCTGCTGACGTCCAGCGGCCACGGCCCGATCCGCGCCGTCGCCATCGGAAACGCGCTTCCCAGAATCATGCACGGCAAGTGCTGCGCCTATGCGGTGCAGGGCGTGGACGACCTGACGCTTCCCGACACGCGCACCGACAAGGCGGTGGTCGGCGCGGCGCTCGAGCACGCGTACAAGAAGGACGCGCAGAGGCGGGAGGGCGACGCGCGCGAGCTGATCGCGCAGACGGGCCAGTCGACGCTGGAGGGGATCGAGCAGCTGAAGGACCTGGTCGGCCGCGAGTACAAGCCGGCCGCGACCTACCCGCAGACGGATTTCGCGCGCCAGCTCATGCAGGCCGCGCGGCTCATCAAGGCGGACGTCGGCCTCGAGGTCGCGGAGGTGGACTACGGCGGCTGGGACACGCACCAGTTTCAGGGCGGCGTGCAGGGCCCGTACGGCGACCTGTGCCAGGGCCTCGCCGAGGGGCTCGCGGCGTTCGTGCAGGATCTCGGCGAAAAGCGCGACGACGTGCTGATCCTCACCCTGTCCGACTTCGGCCGCACCGCCGAGGAGAACGGCACCTACGGCACCGACCACGGCTGGGGCAACTGCCTCCTCGCCCTCGGCGGTGGCATGAAACGCACCGATGACAAGAAGGTCATCGGCACCTGGCCGGGCCTCGCCAAGGACCAGCTCCACGAGAAGCGCGACCTCGCGCAGACGACGGATTTCCGCGACGTGATCGCGGAGGTCGTGCAGGCGCACCTCGGGAACGAGGAGCTGAAGAGCGTGCTGCCGGGGCACGAGTTCAGGAAGGTGGGGCTGCTGGGATAAGGGACCCGCTGGCCTCCATTGCATTGATTCATGGCATTCATCACTGTCTTGACTTCGGCCGGGATGACGCCTAGCTTGACCCTCTGACGCGTGCCTCCGATCGTGCGCCAACCCGGCCGATCATCCCCGCCCCCTCTCGCCGACAGGTCGACATGTTCTGCCCCCGCTGCGGCTCTCCGATCTCGCCGGAAGCGCGTTTCTGTGCGTCTTGCGGCGCGCCGGCGGCGGTCCCGATTCAGCAGCCACCCGAAATCGACGCGGATGAGCCGCTCGACGAGGACGAAGCGGAAATCGATCCGCAGTTCGCCGGAATCAATTCCAGGATTCGCACAAGCTCCGATGTCCCTCAGTTCGCCTTCACGATGTGGGGATCGGGGTGCCTCTCTCCACTCTGGATGATCGGTTTCTGGACCGCGCTCGCCGTCCTGTTACTCAACGCACTGGGCGTCGGATTAGCCGTTCACGACAAGGAACCGCTGGACTGGCCGCGCCTCGGCCCCGTCATAGGGGGCGCCCTGGCGGTCATGGTTCTCTCGCGCATCTTCGGCAGAGTGACGTACCGGATCGGCCTCGATCCCTCGCAGGACGCCCTCTGGGTCATGATGGGATCGCAGCTGCGGTCGATTCGCGGCGCGAACCGCATCGCGACCTTCGATCTCGACTCGCGCACTTACATGAAACATAGCCATAAGGGCGGGAAGAGTTATAGCTACAAAACCACAAGCTACCGGCTGGTGGCGGTCACGGCAGAAGGTCGGCGCATTCCCGTGCCCCAGGTTCCCAAGGTGCACTCTCCCGGGTTCGCCAACCGTCTCCTGAGGAATGCGCGGAGTCTCCTGTCGCGGCGTCCGAATGCTCCCGTGCGGTAACAGAAGTCGGGGGCCGTAACCGGGGTCGCGGGCCTCCGCCCGGAAGTACGGAGGGCACGCGGGTTGCATGACTCACCGCCCATGCGGATCGCCCTGGCCACGCTGCTCCTCTTCCCCGTAGCTTTCTTTTCGGGGACCGCCTCCGCCCACGAACCCGTCCTGCAGAAACTCCAGGCGCAGTTCGACGACCGTGACGGCGAGCGCTGGGAGAAGACGTGCAAAGAGGTCGCGGGCGGCGGCGAACGGGTGGGGCTGGCCGCGGAGTGGCTCGTCGGCATGTACCGCGACCGCCACGGAACCCGGGAATCGAAGGACCGCGCCTCCTGGGGACTCGCCCTCCTCGGCCGGCACGCCGTCCCCGCGCTCGCGGATCTCCTCGATCAGCCCGACGCCGACGACGTCATGAGCCTGATGCTCACCATCGCCCGTTCGGACGGCCCGGGCGCGGTCGCCCCCGCCATCCCCGCGTTCGTCAACCTCGCGCTCGACGAGGACCGCGCCGGTTCGTGGCAGGCCCTCGAAGCCGTCAGCGCCGTCGGGATCTTCAATCCGCGCGCGACGCTCGGCCTCCTCCCCCTCCTCGATTCCCCCGACGCCGGCACACGGCGCCAGGCGGCGTGGGCGCTTCTCAACAGCCTCGGCCCCGGATTCGAGCCCGCGCTGAAAACGTTGAAGAGAGTCGACCTGGCGAGCCGGCTCGTCGGGGCGGCGGAGAAGGGGGACGTGCCGGGCGCGCTGGCGGCGCTCGCGGAAGGCGCGCGGATCGACGATTCGGATCTGCGGGGCGGCTGAAGCTCGCTGGGCGAGAGCACCGCGCTCATCGCCGCGACCCGGTTCGGGCACGAGGAGGTCGTAAGGGCGCTGCTGGCGAACGGAGCGGACCCGAACGCGCGGCATCGCGGCCGGACGGCTCTGTTCATCGCGCTGCGGTTCGAGAATCGACGGCTGGTGCGCATCCTGAAGGAAGCAGGCGCGCGCGGCGACCCGGAGACGCTGATTGTGGCCACCCGGGTGATCAGGGCCGCGGCCTCGGGCGAACCCAAACCGGACAACCGTGGCTGGGAGTGGCCCAACATCTGGTTCGGCCACGATCCGGCGTTCCCGCTGAAGCAACTCCTGGAGTGGGGCCAGGCAGCGGACCTTGCCGACGAGGACGGCCTGACGCCTCTCATGGCCGCCGCCGCCCAGGGCCGCACCGCGAACGTCGAACTCCTGCTCAAGGCCGGCGCGGATCCCCTGCGCCGCGACGCGCACGGGAACACGGCTCTCACCCTGGCCCGCCCGCATCCCGAAACCGAGCAGGCGATCCTGCGCGCGCTGCCCCACGATTAGAGCCGTCCCTGGCCACTGGCAACTGGCCTCTGGCACTTTCCCTCACACGCCCCGCCCCGCAAACGCCCCGAGCCCCGCGAATATAGCGCCCGACCCAAGCTCCTCTTCGATCCTCATCAGCTGGTTGTACTTCGCCATCCGGTCGCTCCGGCTCGCGCTTCCCGTCTTGATCATCCCGCAGTTCGTCGCGACCGCGATGTCCGCGATCGTGGAGTCCTCGGTCTCGCCCGAGCGGTGCGACATCACCGCCGTGTACCCCGCGCGCCGGGCCATCTCGACGGCCTCGAGCGTCTCCGTCAGCGTGCCGATCTGGTTCACCTTCACGAGGATCGAGTTCGCCACGTGGTCGCGGATGCCCTTCGCGAGAATCGCCGTATTGGTGCAGAACAGATCGTCGCCGACGATCTGCATCGTCTTGCCGAGCGCCGCGGTGTGCTTCTTCCAGTTCTCCCAGTCCCCTTCCGCCAACCCGTCCTCGATCGACACGATCGGGTACTTCTGCGCCCACTCCGCGTACATCGCCGTCATCTGGTCGCTCGTGCGCGAGCTCTTGTCCGATTTCTTGTAGACGTAGTTCCCGTTCTCGAAGAACTCGCTCGCCGCGACGTCCATCGCGAGCCAGACCTGCTTCCCGGGCGAGTACCCCGCCCGCTCGCACGCCTCGAGGATCAGCTTGAGCGCGTCCTCGTTCGACCCGAGATCCGGCGCGAATCCGCCCTCGTCGCCGACGCCCGTCGCGAGCTTCTTCTCCTTCAGCACCTTCTTCAGCGTGTGAAAAATCTCCGCGCCCATCCGCAGCGCCTCGCTGAACGATTTGACCCCCGCCGGCACGATCATGAACTCCTGGAAGTCCAGCCGGTTGTCCGCGTGCGCGCCGCCGTTGATGATGTTCATGAGCGGGGTGGGAAGCGTTCTCGCGCCGGCGCCGCCGAGGTAGCGGTAGAGGGGGGTTTTGCAGGAAGCGGCTGCCGCGCGGGCGGCGGCGAGGGAGACGGACAGGATGGCGTTGGCGCCGAGCTTGGACTTGTTGGGCGTGCCGTCCATGGCGGCGAGCTGGGCGTCGAGGGCGACCTGGTCGGTGGCGGGCCGTCCCTTGATGGCGGGGGCGATGACGCCGTTGACGTTGGCGACCGCGCCGCGGACGCCCTTTCCGAGGTAGCGTTTCCCGTCTCCGTCGCGCAGTTCGACGGCCTCGCGTTCGCCGGTGGAGGCGCCGGACGGAACTGCGGCGCGGCCGAAGGAGGAGTCGTCGAGGTGGACGTCGCATTCGACGGTGGGGTTGCCGCGGGAGTCGAGGATTTCACGGGCGTGGACGGAGGCGATTTTGGGGGGCATGGGGGGGACGTCCTGAAAGGGGGTGGGTAGAGGAACAAGGGTACGGAAAAACGAGTGGGAAGGAAAAAGATGAGGATATCTTGACAACTCGTGTTGATCGTACTAACATTATGACAGTAGTGCGGCGCGAAGCGCCGCCCCTTGCCCTTGACCTTGCCCTTGACCTTGCCCTTCCATTGGAGAACCCATCGCCATGAAGAAATTCGACTTCGAGTCCCTCCACGTCTACCAGCTCGCCCTCGACTTCGCCGTGCTCGCCGACGAAGTCGCCGAAGCCCTTCTCCCGGGACGCGCCTACCTGGCCGATCAACTCCGTCGCGCGAGCAGTTCTGTGTGTTTCAATATCGCAGAAGGTGCGGGTGAATGGATGAGGAGAGACAAGGGACGGTTCTACCGGTATGCCAGGAGATCCGGGACTGAGTCGGCGGCGGTCATTTCGCTCATCGAACGACTGAAGCTCGCGCATGCAGAGCTGACGGGGCCGGTCAGGGAGCCGCTTTACCAGGTGATCTGCATGCTCGTCGCGATGGTCAAGAATTGTCGAACGGTTAAGGAAAGGCAGGGCAAGGTCAAGGGCAAGGTCAAGGGCAAGGGTCCCGGCGGCTCCGCCGCCGGGGAGCCTAATCCGAGGCCAGCCGCGTAAGAAACTCGCGGACGTGCTTCACCCCCGGCGCCAGGTCCGCCACCACCACCGATTCATCCGGCGCGTGAATATTCGCCTCCGGATTCCCCGTCCCGAACGAAACGCACGGCATCATCTCCCTGTAAACGCTCATCGGCCCGCTCGCCGGCATCAGCGGCAGCACGTACGGCTCCTTCCCGTACGCCACCCTCCCCGCCTCCACCGCCGCCTTCACCACCGGCGCGTCCACCGGCGTGCGCGCGGGCGGGTACCCGTGCGATTCCACCACCTCCACCTCCCACTCCGCGAAATGCTCCTTCAGCTGCGCCAGCACTTCCCCCGGCTCCATCTCCGGCACGAGCCGCACGTCGAATTTCGCGCTCGCCTCCCGCGGCAGCACCGTCTTCGACCCCTTTCCCTGGTACCCCCCCGACAACCCGTTGATGTTGATCGTCGGCGCGAACACCAGCGCGGCCTTCAACTCCTCGCCCTTCAGCCCCCGCATGAACTCGCGGATCCCGTACTGCGCCTTCCGCTTCTCCTCGTCGTACGGCATCGCGCGCAGCACCTCGCGGTCCGCCTCGTCCGGGATGCGCACCCGGTCGTAGAACCCCGGGATCGTCACCACCCCCGACGGCGCGCGCAGGCCCGCGAGCGCGTGCACGAGCCGCCACGCGGGACTCGGCACCGCGACCCCCAGCGACGAGTGCAGGTCCTTCGACGCCCCGCGCACCACCACCTCGCAGTGCAGAATTCCTTTCACACCGCAGATCACCTCCGGCGCGCCGCGCTCGTCCTTCCCCCCCGTCTCCCACAGACAGGCGTCCGCCGCGATCCGCTCCCGGTTGGCCTTCGCGAACCCCGCGAGCGACGGCGACCCGATCTCCTCTTCCCCCTCCACCGTGAACTTCACGTTCACCGGCAGCCCTTCGCCCATCTCCCTCACCGCCGCGAGCCGCACCGCGAGGTTCGCCTTGTTGTCCGCCACGCCGCGCGCGTAAAGCCGCCCGTTCCGCTCCGCCGGCTCGAACGGCGGCGACGTCCACGCGTCGAGCGGCTCCGCGGGCTGGACGTCGTAGTGGTTGTAAATGAGAAGAGTCTTCTTCGCGCCCGGAGTTTTCTTTTCGGCGAACACGACGGGGTTGCCGCCCGTTTCAATGACCTGCACGTCGAGCTTCAGCTCGCGGAACGTCTCCACGAGAAGCTGCACCGACTCCGCAATGCCGGTGCACTGTGCCGCGACGCTCGGTATCCGCAGATACCGATCGAGAAACGACCGACACCACTGCATGGCCGCGCCCTCACCGGAACTTCAAAGGAACAACTTCAACTTTCAAGCAACTTCAAACGGACAACTTCAAAGGTCAACCGGGCGTCGTGAGAACCGAGGCGCCCGCGCAATCCGGCCGGGCACCGGCGCCTGACGCCCGCCTGTTGTCGTTTGAAGTTGTCAGTTTGAAGTTGCTTGAAAGTTGAAGTTGTCTCTTTGAAGTTGCGACGCCCGGCCCACCGCCCTTTCACCGCCGCTTTCGCACCATGGTCTCGCGCTCCACATCCCCGACGCGCGCCACCTTGAGCGAATTCGTCGCGCCGGGCGAAGTATTCGTCCCGAGCAGGAACAGCACCGGATCGCCGCTCCTCGCGAACCGTCCTTCGATCACCAGCCGCTCCCCCAGCGCCAGCAGCTCAGCCGTCGTCCCCATCTCCTGAATCATCCGCGGCACGACCCCCCAGTAGAGCGCCAGGCGCCGCCACGTCTCCTCGGACGTCGTGAACGCCAGAATCGGCGCGCGCGGGCGCTCGTCGGACACGAGCCGCGCCGTCCTTCCGCTCCGCGTGAAGACCACGATCGCCTTCGGGTCGATCTCGCGCGCCGCATGGCCGGCGAGCCGCGCCACCGACGGGCTGAAATCCCCCTTCTCGTGCGCGACCGGCGTGTGCCCCGCCTGGTCGAACCGGAACAGCGTCTCCTCCGTCGTCTCCGCGATCGACGCCATCCGTTTCACCGTCTCCACCGGATACTTCCCCACCGCCGTCTCCCCCGAGAGCATCACCGCGTCCGTCCCGTCGAGAATCGCGTTCGCGACGTCGGTCACCTCGGCGCGCGTGGGCATCGGGTTCTCCGTCATCGACTCCAGCATCTGCGTCGCCGTGATCACGAGCTTCCCCGCGCGGTTCGCCCGGTCGATGATCTTCTTCTGGTGCGCCGGGATCATCTCGAGCGAGACCTCCACCCCCAGGTCCCCCCGCGCCACCATCACGCCGTCCGACACCGCCACGATGTCGTCGAGCGCGTCGATCGCCTGCGGCTTCTCGATTTTCGCGATGATCGGCACTCCGCGCCCCTGCGTTTTCATGAGGGAACGCAGGTCTTCGACGTCGGAAGCGCTCCTCACGAACGACAGCGCCATGAAATCCACGCCGAGCTTGAGGCCGAACCGTGCGTCGTCGCGGTCCTTGTCGGTGAGCGAGCCCGCCGCGAGGGCCGCGCCGGGGACGTTGATGCCCTTTTTGGAAGTGAGGAGTCCGCCGTCCGTGACGTCGCAGACGATGTCCTTGCCTTTGACTTCGCGCACGACGAGCTGGATCTTTCCGTCGTCGAGCAGGACGCGCTCGCCCTTTTTCACGTCGCCGGGGAGGCCGAGGTACTCGGTGGAGACGACGCCGTCGGCGCCTTCGACCTGGCGCGTCGTGATCGTGAGCCGCGAGCCCGTCGGCACCTGCATCCCCGGCTCCTTCACTTTCCCTACCCGGATCTTCGGACCCGACAGGTCCTGCAGGATCGCGATGGGCCGCCCCGCGCGAGCCGCGGCGTCGCGCACCGTCCGGAACGCGGCCTCGTGCGATTCATGCGTGCCATGGGAGAAGTTGAGCCGCACGGCGTCGAGGCCCGCGGCGATGAGCTGGTCGATGACGGCGGGACTCGTTGAAGCCGGTCCCAGGGTGGCGAGGATTTTTGTGCGGCGCATGGATGGCGTTATACCTCGCGTCCCGGAGGGGCGGAAGGATCCGCGGTCCTGCCGTGTTCACACTCCGTGCTTTTTCCGTCCCTCTGAGGTTTCCGTGTTCTGCCTTTCTTTGGCTTTTCAAAAAAAGTCCCTAAAGACAAACACTGAAACCTCGGAGGGACGGAACCACACGGAAACAGGCGACCTCGGGCCACCCTCAGGGCACAATCCCCGCCCATGTCGTCCCCCACCGCCGCCACCGCCACCCTGCGCGCCGTCACGGCCGCCGACGGGACGACGACGATCGCGATCGACGGCCGCCTCGACGCCTCCTCGACCGGCCGCCTCTGGCGCGAAGCCGAGGCCGCGCTCGGCGGGCGCGCGATCCCGCAACTCACCGTCGATGCCTCCGCCGTCTCGTGGTGCGACGGATCCGGCATCGCCCTCCTCTTCCACCTGCGCGAACGGCAGCGGGCGGCAGGGGGGACGTTCGAAGTGAAAGGCCTCTCGGAGGCGCTCGAGCGCCAGCTCGCGCACTTCCCGCCGGGCGCGCTCGACGTGAAGCCGCGCGCGATCGAGACGCCGGGGTTCGTGGAGCAGGTCGGCCGCGGCGCGGCGGGCGTGTTGAAGGACCTCGTCGCGCAGGTCGCGTTCACCGGCGAACTCGCCGCGACGCTCGCGCAGGCGGCCCTTCACCCCCGCCAGGTCCGCTGGAAAGACACGTGGCGCGTCGCGGAACGCGCGGGCGTGAACGCGTTTCCGATCATCGCGCTCGTCGGATTTCTGATCGGCCTCATCCTCGCGTTCCAGGCCGCCATCCCCATGAAACAGTTCGGCGCGGAGATCTTCGTCGCGGACCTCGTCGCGCTCTCCGTCATCCGCGAGCTCGGGCCGCTCATGACCGCCATCGTCCTCGCCGGCCGCTCCGGCTCCGCCTTCGCCGCGGAAATCGGCACCATGCGCGTGAACGAGGAAATCAACGCGCTCACCACCATGGGCCTCACCCCCGTCCGCTTCCTCGTCGTCCCCCGCGTCCTCGCCGCCGTCGCCGTCACCCCCCTCCTCACCGCCTTCACCAACTTCTTCGGCCTCGTCGGCGGCCTCGTCGTCATGTGGTCGCTCGGCTTCCCCACCGTGACGTACGTCAACGAAGTCCGCGGCGCCCTCCGCGGGTTCGACCTCCCCGGCGGCCTCATCAAATCCCTCGCGTTCGGCCTTCTCGTCGCCGGCATCGGCTGCCTCCGCGGCCTCCAGACCGGAACCGGCGCCTCCGCCGTCGGCGAGTCCACCACCCGCGCCGTCGTCGCCGGCATCGTCCTCATCATCCTCAGCGACGGCCTCTTCTCCGTCGTCTTCTACTACCTCGGCATCTGATGAGCGAACCCGTCATCCGCGTCGAGAACTTCACCGCCGCGTACGACGGGGCGGTGGTGATCGACGACGTTTCCTTCGAAGTGGCCCGCGGCGAGATCTTCGCGATCCTCGGCGGCTCGGGCTGCGGCAAGTCCACGCTGCTCAAGCACATGATCGGCCTCTACCCGCCCGCGAAAGGCCGCATCCTCATCGAAGGCGACGACATCGCCGCCGCGCAGGGCGCCGCCCGCCTCCGGATCCTCCGCAAGATCGGCGTCATGTACCAGAGCGGCGCCCTCTTCGGCTCCATGACCCTCCTCGAAAACGTCCGCCTCGCCATGGAGGAATTCACCGATTGGCCCGAACCGCAGATGACGCTCGTCGCGCGCATGAAACTCAAGCTCGTGGGCCTGGAGGGGTTCGAGAACCACTTCCCCAGCGAAATCTCCGGCGGCATGCAGAAGCGCGCCGCGATCGCGCGCGCGATGGCGCTCGATCCGGGGATCCTGTTTCTCGACGAGCCGTCGGCGGGGCTCGACCCGGTGACGAGCGCGGGGCTGGACGAGCTGATCCAGCGGCTTTCGAAAGGGCTGGGCGTGACGTTCGTGATCGTGACGCACGAGCTGCCCAGCATTTTCGCGGTGGCCGACCGGGTCATCATGCTGGATAAACGGGTGAAGAAGATCGTGGCGACGGGCCGGCCCGCGGATCTGCGGGATCACAGCACCGAGCCGTTCGTCCGGCAGTTCTTTCATCGTGAAGCGTCGGTCTAAACGGGAGGGTCACACATGGGCAAGACCGGGTACGTCCGCCTCGGCGCGTTCATCATCGCCGGCGTCGTCCTCTCGGCCGCGGGGATCGTGGTGTTCGGTTCCGGCGCCTTCCAGAAGGAGGGCACCACGATCGAAACGTACGTCCGGGAGTCCGTGCAGGGCCTCGCGGTGGGCTCGCCCGTGAAATTCCGCGGCGTGCAGATCGGCCGCGTCGAGGCGATCAACCTGCTGTACACCCAGTACGACCTGCCCGCCGGCAAGGCGGAGTTCGAGGAGTACCGCACGCTCGTCGTGATCCGTATGAAGATCTTCCCCGGCGCGCTGGAGGACATCCACGACCACACGCCGAAGGAGGTCATCGACGATCTCGTCGCCAGCCGCGTGCGCCTCCGCCTTTCGTCGCAGGGGCTGACGGGCGTCGCCTACCTGGAAGCGGACTACATCACGGACGACCAGAAGAAGCGCGAGGACGCGCTTCGCGCCTCCATGCCCGCGATGCCGGGCGAACCGAAAGTCGCGTACGGCTGGGTCCGCCCGACCTGGACGCCACGCCACCAGTACGTCCCGTCGGCCTCGAGCACCGCGACGCGGCTCACGGAGAGCGCCGAGAGCGTCGTCGACGCGCTCGACCGCGCGCACCTCGACGTCCTGGCGAACGAGGTCACGGTGCTCGTGCAGGAAATCAGCCGCACCATGAAGGACGACGTCTCCCCCACGCTCAAGAACGTGAACCAGCTCCTGACCGACCTCACCCCCGCCATCAAGAACATCGGCGAGGCCACGGTCGAGCTCGCGCCCGCCGTAAAGAACATCCGCGAGATCACCGAGGACCTCGCGCCTGCCGCAAAAGACATCGCGAATACGACGAAGGACCTCCCCGACACCGCTTCCAAGATCAACGACATCGCCACGCGCCTCGACGGCACGCTCGCCGACATCGCGCGCAACGTCGACGACCTCTCGACGAAACTGCAGGAGATCATCGCCAAGCTCGACGCCGCCGTGGACCGCGACCTCTCCCCCACCCTCGCCAACCTCCACGAGACGTCCAACGGCCTCCCCGAAACCGTCCAGGCCCTCCAGAACACCATCAAGCGCGTCGACCACCTCGTCGCCGGCGAAACCGAAAACGTCGACGAAATCCTCGCGAGCCTCCGCACCATCTCGCGCGACGTCGAAGAACTCTCGACCTACGCCAAGAAATACCCGTCCCACCTCCTCTTCGGCAACCCGCCCCCCCCGCGCGAAAGGAAGTAGCCATGCGCACCCTCCTCCTCCTTCTTCCCCTCCTCCCGGGCTGCATCTCCCTCGCCCAGGACTACCCCGAC
>JACPRD010000201.1 GCA_016190145.1 Planctomycetota bacterium
GCCCCGGCCTCCGCCGCCGCCCCGCCCGCCCCCACGCCCCCCGCGGTCGCCTTCGCGACGCGGCGGACGCGGCGGCTCCGGAATCGGCTGCCCGTCCGGACCCACCGGCCTGGGAAGCAGCGCCTTGCGGCTCAACCGCACCCGGCCGTCGTCGGCGCTGATCACCTTGAAGTCCATCTCGTCGCCTACTTTAACGACATCCTCCACCTTCTTGACATAACCTTCTGCGAGCTCGGAAACGTGGCACATCCCCTCCATGCCCCCCGCGACCGGAAGCTTCACGATCGCCCCGAACTCGCGGATCGACACGATCTGCCCCTTGTAGACGCTTCCCACCTCCACGTCCTCGATCAGCGTCATCACCGTCGCCTTCGCGGCGTCGAGCTGCTCCAGGTTGCGCGCGGAAATCGTCAGCACGCCGTCGTCGTCGATCTCCAGCTTGGCCTCGGTGTCCTCCTCGATCCCGCGGATGATCTTCCCTCCGGGGCCGATGACGGCGCCGATCTTGTCCGACGGAAGCTGCATCCGGAACAGCCGCGGCGCGATCGGAGAGTAGCCCTCGCGCGCGGCGGGAAGGGTCTTGGCCATCTCGCCGAGGATGTGGACTCTCCCCTCGCGCGCCTGGTCGAGCGCCCGCCTCATGATGTCGGCCGAAATGCCCGTGTTCTTGAGGTCCATCTGGAAGGCCGTGATGCCATTGGCCGTCCCCGTGACCTTGAAGTCCATGTCCCCGAACTTGTCCTCGCTTCCCAGGATGTCCGAGATGATCTCGATCTTCCCGTCCTGGGCGATGAGGCCCATCGCGATCCCGGCGACCGGCGACGCGATCTTGACGCCCGCGTCCATGAGCGCCAGCGTCCCGCCGCAGACCGAGGCCATCGAGCTCGAGCCGTTCGACTCGAGGATGTCCGAGACCAGGCGGCAGGTGTAGGGGAACTCCTCCGGCGGCGGGATGACGCCGAGAAGCGCGCGCTCCGCGAGGTCGCCGTGCCCGATCTCCCGGCGGCCCGGCCCGCGGATGGGCTTGGCCTCGTTCACCGAGAAGCTCGGGAAGTTGTAGTGCAGGTAGAACTTCTTCGAGTACTCCTCCTCCACCGCGCCGTCGACGATCTGCTCGTCGTCCCCGGTCCCGAGCGTCAGGCTCACGAGCGCCTGGGTCTCGCCTCTTGTGAAGAGCGCCGACCCGTGGACGCGGGGCAGGATGCCGACCTCGCAGGAAATCGGCCGGATGTCCTTCGGCCCGCGGCCGTCCGCGCGCAGCTTCTTGTTCACGATCAGCTCGCGGATGACCAGGTACTCCAGCTCGCTCATCAGCCTCTTCACTTCCTTCGGATCCACATCGGTCGTCGGATTCCCGGCCGCGTCGACCGGCGCGAGCTTCTCGATCGTGGCCTTCTTCACCGCCTTGACCCTGTCGGCGCGGTCCTTCTTGCCGTTCGTCGTGAGCGCCGTTTCCAGCGCGCCGTAAGCCGCCTTCACCTTCGCCCAGAGTGCGGGGTCCGTCTTGCGCTCCTCGAACGCCATCGTCGGCTTCCCTGCGGCGGCCTTGAGTTCCTTCTGGATGCGGCAGAGGTCCTTGATCCACTTGTGCCCGAACTCGATCCCCTCGACCATCAGGTCTTCGGAAATCTCGAGCCCCGAGCCCTCGCACATCGTGACGTCCGACTCCGTTCCCGCCAGCACGAGGTCGAGATCGCTCTCGTCGAGCTGCGCGTGCGTCGGGTTCACCACGAACTGCCCGTTGATCCGCCCGACCCGGACGCAACCGATCGGCCCCAGGAACGGCGCCTCGGAAACCGCCAGCGCCGCGCTCGACGCCACGCACGCCAGCACGTCGGGATCGTTCTGCATGTCGGCCGAGAACACCGTGACCTGGATCTGGACCTCGTTCTTGAATCCCTCGGGGAACAGCGGCCGGATCGGCCGGTCCGTCAGCCGCGCCGTCAGGATCTCCTTCGTCGACGGCCGGTTCTCACGCTTGATGAACCCGCCGGGGAATTTTCCGGCCGCGTGCGTCCGCTCGCGGTAGTCCACCGTGAGCGGGAAGAAGTCGTCGTCGTCCGCGAACGGATTCGGACGCGGCGCCGCCACCACCGCACCCGCGAACACGATCGTGTCCCCGTACTGCACCAGCGCCGCACCGCTCGCCAGCTTCGCCAACCGCCCCGTCTCGATGATCAGCGGCTTGTCACCGATCATGCACTGCACGCGTGTCGCCAACTCAAGACCTCCGAACTGGGCGCGCGCCGGGCAGGGGCGGAAGCACCGGACCTGCGCGCTCACCCTTCACGGGGAGCCCGAAGATCCGCGCGCCTCCAGACCGCGCCGTTGCCGGCGTGCGCTGCTCAGGCCGGCTCGCGCCGGCCCATGAATGAAAAAACCCCGCCGAAGCGGGGATCGCCTATTTCCTCAGGCCCAGTCGCTGAATGATGGACTGGTACCGGTCGTGCGCGTGCGTCGCCAGGTACTTGAGCAGGCTCGCGCGCTTCCCGACCATCTTCAGAAGCCCGCGCCGCGACGAGAAGTCCTTGCGGTGCGACTTGAGGTGCTCGGTCAGGTGGTTGACCCGCTCCGTGAGGAGCGCGATCTGGACTTCGGGGGACCCGGTGTCCTTCTCGTGGGTCCGGTACGACGCGATCGTGCTCGTGCGCTTTTCTCTCAGGGCTTCCGGGGGCATGACGTCTCCTTGTTCGGGCATTCGCCTGTCCCCCAGCCGGGTGCCGGGGGGAGGTAGAAATCGAAGAGGGGGGCATTATAGGGGGTGGGGGGAGGGTGTCAAGAAGGGGAGTGCGGAGCGGAAGGAGCCATAAGCCAGAAGCTCTAAGCGGCGCATGTCGGAGACTCTCCAACAGTCCAGGGGAGCACGCCCGGGCGATTGAAACTGCTCACACCGGCGGATCTGAAGTCCACTCCGCAGGGGATGGCGCGCGCAGCGCGCCGCTTATGGCTTATGGCTTCTGGCTTATGGCTGTCCCCTCTGGCTTATGGCTGCGTCTTCGGTTCCGTCCCTCCGCCATCCGTCGCCTCCTCGACCTGCTTCTGCGTCACGCCCTTCGTCGTCAGGTCGAGGATGTCCTTCACCATCTGCACGAGCTTCCACCGCTGGAAGGGTTTCGCGAGCACGCCATAGACGCCGTAGAAGAACGGACGCGGCGTGTTCTCGATGACCGCGCGGGCCGTGAGCAGGATGACCGGAATCGTCGCGGTCTTCGCGTCCTGCTTCAGAATCTCGTAGACCTGGTAGCCGTTCAGACCCGGCATCATCACGTCGAGGATCAAGACGTCGATCCCACCCCGGCGGGCCATCTCGATGCCCTCTTCCGGCGACGTCGTGATCTTGACCGTGAAACCCTCTTCCTCAAGAAAGAACTTGATGATGTTGAGGATCTTGACAGTGTCGTCGACCACCAGGACGGTCTTCTGGGGCCGGAACGGCACGATGGCGGTTTCGTCAGGCGGCTTGAGCGGAATCATTGGCGCGATTCCCTTGCGGCGAGCCAGGAGAGAGCGAGGAGGACCAGGCCGGCGAGCGCTCCCCCGGCGGGCGGCACGGTGAAGGGCGAGCGTAGCACGTCCTTTTCAGGAAGGTCAAGGCGTGGAAGGGAAGGCGGGGCCGGGGGGGAGGCGGAGGCGAGTTCGGCGGGGTCGTCGAGATTGGCGGCGAA
>JACPRD010000195.1 GCA_016190145.1 Planctomycetota bacterium
CGCCGACGGAGACCTTCCTGCCGGTCATGAGCTCGTTGATGTCCGTCGACGTCAGGCGTTTCGTCGCAGGCCGCGACCAGGCGGGCTGGGCCGCCTGCGTGACGCCGCGGTTGTCGGCGGTCTCGAGCAGGTCGCCGCCGACGAGGGTGATGGTGACGGTGACTTCGTTCTTGCGGTAGTCCATGAAGCGGTAGTGCACGAGCGCGTTGTTTTCCAGCCACGCCGAGTCGACCTGGCTGGCTGCGTGCTGCGACTCGACGGCGACCTTGCCGGGCCTGGGGAGTTGGTCGATGAGCTTCGTGGCGTGGGCGACTTCGACGTCCTTCTCCGGCTTGATCGCGAGTGCCGCGGTGCCGATTTCAAGAAGCTGGCTTTCGGTGGGGACGTTCGGTCCGGCGGGCAGGGTCGCGACGAAGGCGACGGCCTTCGGGTCGAATTCGGCGGCGAAGCGTTTCGCGACTTCTTCGGAGGTGATCGTGGGAAGTTGCCGGCTCAGGAGGTCGAGGCGCTGGCGCGGCGACAGGATGGGTTCGCCGGAAGTGACGGAGCCGTTCATGCGGCCGACGAGCGCGCTTGCGGGCGCGGTGGCTTCCGTTTCGACTTCGCGCTCGGCGCCGGCCATGATCTGCTTCCGCACGTCGTCGAGCTCGCGCGCCGTGAATCCGAATGCACGCGCGCGCTGCAGCTCCAGCGCCAGCTCCTGCAGCGCGGTCTTCCATTTCCCGGGCGCTGCGCGGCCCGACAGGTCGGCGCTGTACAGCACGGCGCCCTCGTTCCCGGCGGAGACGCGCCCGCTCAGGTAACTCGTGCCGCCGCGCGCGACCTTCGACTCCAGCCGCCGGTTCAGCGCGCTCACGCCGAGGCGCAGGACGAGGTCGTCGCGGAACATGTTCACGGTCGTCGACGGCGGCCGCGCTGGCTCGAGACGCAGGATCTGCACTTCCTCCGAGGCCTGCTCCGCATCGCTCGCGACGATCGCGAAGCTCTTCTCGTACGCCTTCACCCCCGGCGACTGCGGCTCGGGCCTCGGCTTCTTCGGCGCCGCGCCGAACTTGTCGGCGATCGCCTTGACCACGTCTTTCGGATCGGCGTCCGCGACCACCATGACCGTCGCATTAGACGCCGTGTACCACTTCCCGTAGTAGTCCCGGAAATCCTGCGGCTTCACGCTCTTGATCGTCTCCTCCGTCCCGATCGTGTCGCGCTGTCCGAACAGCGAGCCGGGGGCCATACGTTCGAGCACGTAGTCGCCCGTGCGCTGCCGCGCCGACAGCCCGCGCCGGCGCTCCTCGAGGATGATCTGCCGCTCCGCCTCGATCTCGTCCGGCGTGAGCGACAGCCGGAACAGCACGTCCGCGAAGAACAGCAGTCCCTTGCCCAGCGTCTCCGCCCCCGCGTCCGGGAGCGAGAGGATGAACGTCGTCTGCTCCATGTTCGTGAACGCGTTCTGGTCGCGCCCGAACTGCATCCCCAGCGACTGGAAGAACGGCACGACCGCGCCGGGCTTGAAGTTTTCAGACCCGTTGAACGCCATGTGCTCGAGGTAGTGCGCGATGCCGCGCTGCGGGTCGGTCTCGTTCAGCGACCCCGTGCTCATGTGGATCCACACCGTCGCGCGCCCCGGCGGCACGGCGTGACGGCGCACGATGTAGCGCAGGCCGTTGTCGAGCTGGCCCGTCACTAGGGCGGGGTCCGTGGGAAGGGGCTGGTCCTCGGCGCGGGCGGGGCCGGCGGTCAGCGTGAGCATGAGGGCCAGGGGGGCGAGGAGGTGGCGGGAGGGCATGGGGTCTCCTTGGGGGTCATTTGGAAGGGGGGAAGTGTACCAGCGGGGGGAGGGGGACGGTGGTCCGGGATGAAAGGGCCGGGCTAGCCACGAAAAGGCACAGAAGGCACAAAAAAATGTCCATTTGTGCCTTTTGTGCTTTTTCGTGGCTCCTCAAAAAGACCCAGGCGACTTCGGGTCCCGTGCAGTCTGTAGCGCGGCCATCAGGTCGGGCAGGCCCCGCTCCCATCGCCGCCCGAACGAGATTTGAGCAAGCCAGCCCGCCGGCTCCTTCCGCCGCACGACGTCGGCCGCGACCGCGACCACCCCTTCGCCGGCCGCGCGCGGGCCCTCCCACCCGGGATCGACCAGGAACGCGAGCCACGCCTTCGCGCCCACGGGCGTCGAGATCGACCGGAGCGACCAGATTTCGTCGGCCCACCAGTCGCAGTTGCGCTCGATGGAGTGCCGGCGCCAGCCGTGGACCTCGAGGGCGTCGAGAAGCCGGACATGTTGCGGCCGTCGTACGCCCACGGGATGCCTCCGAAGGTGCGTCGCTATGCGTCCGTACGGAACCGCGCGGTAATCCGCGCGACGACGTCGTCCGCGGGTTCCGCTTCCCAGTTGAAGTAAGTCTCGTCCGAAATGAAAACTTCGGGGACGCCGGCCTGCGCGAGCGCCGCTTCCATTTCGACGAGCATCGCACCGTTGCCGACGAGGTGGAAGTGCGTCTCGCGGGGACGTTCGATCAGGGGCGGGACGCTCTCGCCGAGGCGGCCGCGGAGGCCCTCCCAGGCCGGGCCTGGGCTCGAGAGCGTGGGCGCCCAGGTGAAGTTCGGGTGGGCCGCGGCGAGCGCGTCGAGTTCGGCGCGCGGGCCGATGTCCGCTTCCTCGCGAAAGCCCACGAACAGCGCCAGCGGGCGTCTCTCCAGGGCGCCTTCGAGGACGTAGCGGAAGTAGCCGTAGAGGGGGCCGACGCCGGTGCCGGTGGCGAGGCCGACGACCTGGCGGGCGCCGGGGTTGACCTCGTGGCGGATCGGGTTGTGGTGGACGCCGGAGAATTCGACGGGGGCGTCGGGGCCGAGCGCGGCGAGGCGGGGGGTCATGCGGCCGGCGGGGATGACGCGGTAGATGATGCTGAACGTGCGCGCGGCGGGGTCGGCCCAGGTCACGGTGTAGGCGTGCTTCATCGTCGCGCCGGCGTGACCGAGCCGCAGGGCGAGGACGTTGCCGGGCTCGTACGGAACGGGGTGTTCGTCGCCGGCACGGAGCGTGATCCAGCGCGAGCCGCGGGCGAATTCGCGGTTCGCGAGGACGGCGGCGGGACGCCAGAGCTCCTTCCAGTCAGCGGTCATACTCGTCCCGGCGCGCATGAAGCGATTCCGCCAGGGCACCCGCAATGGCCGAGAAGACCTTTCGGTCGGTCACCTCACCTCGTCCTGAAGAAGATACCGAGCCAACCTGTCTGCATCCCCTCCCGTGCGACGATGTGCCTCGATCATGGCATTGATCATGTCGAATCCGGCATCGAGAAGATCCTCTAGAATCCGGATGCCGGCGTCAGCGGTCAGCCCGCGAAGCTGGGTGACATCGTCTGCTTCCAGAGCCGCCAATCCCTGAATGCGCTGATCGAGACGAGCCACGGAAAGTTCAACAGGCTCTGCGGCACTTGAACGCTTCATGAGTAAAGATCCTAGCCACCCGCACTTCCCGAAACAAGCGCGGGCGGAACGGGACGCACGGTCCACTCCTACCTCTGCAACTCCCCCCACCGCTCGAACGCCGCGGCGACCTCGCGGTCGACTTCTGCGACGCGCGCCTGCACGGCGTCGCGGCGGTCCTTGGGACCGGTCCAGAAGGCGGGGTCTTCCATGGCGGCGTGAAGGGTCTTCTTCTCGGCCTCGAGCGCGTCGATTTTCTTTTCGAGGCGCTCGATTTCGCGGCGGTCGCGGACGGCGGCGCGGTGGTCGGCGGCGGGCTTGGGCGCGGGGGCGGCGGCGGGGCGCGGCGAGGCGGCCTCGGCGGCGCGGAGGCGATCCCAGGCGCTCCAGCCGCCCACGACTTCGCGCACGATTCCCTTGCCCTCGAAGACCACGAGGCCCGTCACGACCTGGTCGAGGAAGTCGCGGTCGTGGCTCACGACGAGGACGGTGCCGGGGTAGGCGAGAAGGGCGTCTTCGAGGACGTCCATGGTTTCGGCGTCGAGGTCGTTGGTGGGTTCGTCGAGGACCATGAGGTTGCTGGGGCGGGCGAAGAGGCGGGCGAGGAGGAGGCGCGAGCGCTCGCCGCCGGAGAGGACTTTGACGCGCTGGCGGGCGCGGTCGGGTTCGAAGAGGAAGTCGGCGAGGTAGGAGGTGACGTGGCGCGTGCGGCCGTCGACGGCGACGACGGTCGAGCCTTCGATGACGCTTTCCTCGAGCGTGGCTTCGGGGTCGAACGAGGCGTTGAGCGGATCGAACCAGATGGGTTCGAGCTTCGTCCCGCGGCGCACGGTGCCGGCGAGCGGCGGCACGTCGCCGAGGAGCGTGCGGACGAGGGTGGTCTTGCCGCTGCCGTTGGGGCCGACGAGGCCGAGGCGGTCGCCGCGCGTCACGACGAGGTCGAGGCCGCGGACGACCGGCGTCCGGCCGTAGCCCGCGGTCAACCCCTTCGCCTCCAGCACGAGCTGTCCGGACTTCTCGGCGTCGGCGATCGAGACGCGCACGGAGCCGGTCGCCTCCCGGCGCTCGCGGCGCTCCTGTCGCAGGCGCTCGAGCTCCGCGACGCGCGCGTAGTTGCGGTTGCGCTGCGCCTTCACGCCCTTCAGCGCCCAGACCTCTTCCCTCGCCAGCCGCCGGTCCGCCCGCGCGTGCCGCTGCGCCTCGTCCTCCGCCCGCTCTTCCTGCCGGCGCAGGTAGTTCGCGTAGTCGCCGGGCCACGACGTCAGCTTCCCGCGGTCGAGCTCCAGGATCCGCGTCGCGAGTCGCCGCAGGAACGCGCGGTCGTGCGTCACGAACAGCGTCGCGCCCTTGCGTTCCAGGAGGTGCGCTTCCAGCCACTCGATGCTCTCCACGTCCAGATGGTTCGTGGGCTCGTCGAGCAGCAGCACGTCCGGCGCCGCCGCGAGAGCCCGCGCGAGCAGCGCGCGGCGCGCGAGCCCGGCGGAGAGCGCCGCCACGTCCGCCGCCGGATCGAGCCGCAGCCCCTCGAACAGCCGCGCGAGCCGCTCCTTCGTCCGCCACGCTTCCTCCCCCGCCGGCACGTCCGCGCCCACCATGCCGCCGACCGTGCCCCGCATTCCGGCAGGAACTTCCTGGGGCAGGCGCGCGACCGTCAGCCCCTGCCGCCGCGAGACGACGCCGGCCTCGAGCTCGAGCTCGCCCATCATCACGGACATCAACGTGGTCTTGCCCGAGGCATTGCGCCCAAGCAGGCCGAGGCGCTCGCCTTCGTCGACCTGGAGCGAGACGCCATCGAGAAGGCTCGGGCCGCCGTGGGAGAAAGAAACGTCAGTGAGGGTGAGGAGGATCACGAGAGCGGATCCTAGCCGCTCGGAACGTGGATTGCGAGACGGCCCCCTTCCCTGGCCCCCGCCCGCGCCCGGCAATTCCCTGCATGATCAGCGCGGCATCGTTCGATACGAAAGGGCGCTTAGAAGTCGACCTGGGCCCGGAAGATCCAGACGTTTTCGTCGTCGACCGTCGTGCCGCCGGAAAGCGTGACGCGCTCGGAACCGTACTCCACGTTCGCGTACATCGCGGACACCCGGACATGGGCGTTGGGGTACCAGTTCACGCAGCCTGCATACTCGCGAACGCGGTTGGTCCCCACATATCCCGCATGGTCCTGCAGCTCGCTTCCCACGTAAAGCTGGCTGTACCTCGCGACGAACTGGAGACCGCCGAAGCCGCCCGAGAACAGGGGTTTCTCGATCTCGGGACGCTGGCCGGGAACGCGCGACCCCCCGATCCAGAAGCCGACCGACGCGTTGAAGGAGTACGCGTTGAACGTGTCCTTCCTGTCGTCGAACTCCATCTCCTGCCGGTAATAGTGGTACTCGCTCTTCAACTCAAGCTTCCAGAAGTTCCACGCAACGTCGCCTTCCAACCCCGTCAGCTCGCCGTCCACGCGAAAATCGCCCACCGCGGCCGCAGGCGCCGACAGGAACTCGGTTTCGGTCGACTGCACAGCGAGTTCGATGGGCGGCTCGTTCGGATCGCGCCTCTCACGCCCATGAATGATGCTTCCTGCAACGTACAGGTGTTTCAGGATGTCCGATTCGATCGCCGCACCGGGATTCAACTCCACCCGGGCGCACACGTCCTTGTCGCTGTTCTCATCGGAAGCGACGTCGTCCCCGTTCCCGTTGAACACGCCCGCCCAATAACTGAGGAGTCCGTCCGCGATCACGCCGAAGACCATCGCGCCCTGGTCCCGACCCGGAATGAGCGGGTCGGAGAGCGACAGCTCCAGCATGTCCCCCCATTTCCGGTGCTCGAGTTCTTCGCGCGAGTAGGGTTGCTTGAACAGCCCGGCTCGGATCTTCAGGGCCTCCCACTTGTTGAATTCGGCCCAGCCGTAGTAGAGGTTGACGCCGTCGGGCAGGATCTGAGGCGCCAGAAAGACGCTCCACGCCCCCCAGAGCCGGGCCGACACCTCGATGCCTGCGTCCCGGATGCGAAACGTGTCGACGGAATCGCGTTCGTTCTCCTTCACGTAGGCGACGGAGTGGAGAATCAGAAACGCGCCGATACGGCCCTCGAAGGCGCCGTCCCGCGAGTTCAGGCGAAGACCGTCGTCGAACCAGGCGTCGATGACGGAACGGTTTCCCGTGGCCTCGGAATGGGAAGCGCCGTTTTCCCGGTCCGACATCTTCGACTCGAGATTCCGGACCCGGTCCTCGAGTTCGGACTGCGCGGACGCCGCGCGTGTTCCGCATGCCAAGACCGCAACCGCCAGCACCAGGAGTCGCATGATCGGCCCCTACCGCGCGCAAGTCCGTCCTCGGACAGGCGGACAGCGGCACCAGGCCGCGCCCGGGTCAGGACGGAGCGAGTGACCCCATTTCCCACTGCCCCGATTCAAAATCGACGGGAGTCCCATAGAAACTTGCGGCGAATCTCCGGAATTCCCGACGGGTCGCCGGCTGCGCGGCACCGGCCTACTTGATCAGCTTGAACCAGATGTCCCCATCCTGCTCCCACGCCACCCCCACGCTCTTCCCCGCCGCCATCGACGGCAACGTGCCGCCGTCGGCGCTGATCGCCTGCTCCTTCGCCTTCGGCATCGAGCTCAGGTACATGATCTTCGGCCTTCCACCGCGCGAGTCCTCCCACGCGAGGTGGAAGATCCCCGCATTGTCCACCGCCACCGTCGGGTGCCCCTGCTCTCCCTTCAGATCGCCATGCACCACCGCCTGCGCCGAACCCGCCACCGACCACAGCACGTTCCGATTGCCGTCGCCGCCCGAAGCATCCATCCAGGCGGTCGTCAGGCGCTTGCCGTCGCGGGTCACGGCGACGGCGGGGGCGTCCATGGGTCAGTCGGGGATGAGGGAGTCTTTCTTGTTGAAGCGTGCCGGCGTGGACCAGCTCTTGCCGAGGTCGCGGGAGGTGGTCATGAAGATCTCGCGGCTGGCGTCGTCGGCCATCTCGCGGTAGAGGACGACGGGATTGCCGCGGCCGTCGACCGTGATGCCGGGCGCGCAGCACGGGCACACGGCGTTGGTGATCCGGACGTTGCGGCCCAGCTTCCCCCCGGAGTGCTTCGCGTAAAAGAGGCAGTTGCCCTTGCCCTCCCGATTGTCCAGCCAGACGAGGTGCACGGAGCCGTCGGGGGCGACGGCCATCGCGTGGAGCGACTCGGCCGCCGCTTCCTTGATCTCGTTCACGAGCAGCGGTGTGTCGTACGACTTGCCGTCGCGCGACACGACGAGGTACAGCTCGCATTTCACGTTGCGCTCGCTCGCGGCGATCTTCTCGAGGAAGAGCGGGGCGCTGACGTAGACCATGCCATCGTCGCTGAGGCCGAGGCGCGGCCCGCGCTGTTTGGCGCCGGGGGCGCGGCCGTTGGAGTTGGCGACGATCTGCTGGTCGCCCCACGTTTTTCCGTCCACCGAGCTGAACATCATGACGTTCCCCTGGCGCACGAAGGCGCACCAGAACTTGCCGTCCTTGTCGACGGCGAGGGAGGGAGCGGTGGCACTCGGGATGATTTCGGACTGAGAGAAGGCGTCGGAGGCGAGGAGGCAGGCGAGGAGGGCCAGGGTTGTCTTCATCGGGGTGAGGATAGCGAATGCGGGGTGGATTTTGCGAGCGCCTCGTGCGCGTTCGGAGTTCGGCGTTCGGCGTTCGGCGTTCGGAGTTCGGCGTTCGGCGAGGGCGGAAGGGAGGCGACCACGGGGTTGACGAAATCAGCGGGATTCGCGCGCGTCCCGGGAGCAGGCCGGAAGATTCGAGCCCTGCGCAAAAGAGCCAGTTCCCTCTCGCC
>JACPRD010000194.1 GCA_016190145.1 Planctomycetota bacterium
TCGGGGGGCGTTCCGGCGGGGTGGGGGGGGGAGGGTCTGCCGCCGGCGACGGTGCGGTACGAGTTCTCGGACCCCGACGCCGCGCTCGAGAAGGCATGGGATGCGGCGGTGGAGAACGCGCGCAAGCGGGCGATCGCGATCGCGACGCGGTTCGGCCGGCAGGTCACGGAGGTCGTGAAGATCGAGGATCTCTCCGGCGCGCAGGAGGATTCGGACGGCGAACCGCTGCCCGCGGGCGCCGGCGGCGCCGGGGCGGAGGCGATGCGGACCTCGGGCGCGGCGGAACTGCGGGCCGACGTCCGCGTCACGTTCAGGATGAAGTAGGGGAAGAGCGTTTCCTCGTTTCCCGTTGGACGCGGCCGCGCTCGATCACCGGGTGGAGGCCGGCGCGGCCCAGCCCGTTTCCGGGCCCAGGAATTCGTCAATGGCCAGGTAAGCGGGCGACCCGTAGTCGTGCGCCTCGACGCGCCCGTCCCATCGGAGCACGTTCAGGTCCCCCTGGTTCCCGTGGTTCCGGACCGGCCACGTCTCGTCGCACGCGAGCGGCAGATCCAGCGGCACCCCGGCATCGGGACCCGACGCGGGCATGCGGTAGCCCTCCCACTCGCCCGGCCCCGTCAGCCCCTGGTAGTGACACCCCGTCCCCTTCGCCCCGCGCACCGGGCAGCGGAAAATCGAACCGTCCTCCGCGAATCCCGGCCGCCAGAGCGAACTGAACCACGTGATCGGGTCGGGCGTGGGGTAGCGCCCGAACCTGGATTCGTACGCCGCAAACCAGACCCCGATCGTCTTCAGATTGTTCCGGCAATGCACTTTCTTCGAAGCGGTGCGGTCGTGCTCCACGATCGGAACGCCCACCGCGCCCATCACGAGCAGGATCGCGGCGATGACGCCGAGTTCCCACCAGCGGATTCCCGAGAGTCTCATGATCTCCTCCGTGGAAGGGTTTGGGACCGCGGCCCCGGGGAACACCCCGGGGCCGCCCTGCGAACGTCACTTCACTTGGTCCCCGCCGGCGCCGCCCAGGCGATCGGGTTCAGGAACGTGTCCACCGAGGAGAACATCGGCGTCCCCGCGCCGAACTCGTCCACCCTTCCCTGGTAGAACAGGACGTTGATGCTGTCCGTCGTGCCGTGGTTCGTCGTCGTGTCCGCCAGCATCGGCAGGTCCGGCGGCGCGCTGTCGCCGGGCCCGGTCGCCGGCACCGCGTACGCCACGCCCCCGGACGTCGTCCAGGTTCCGGTCCCCGTGATCCCCTGGAAATGCGTGCCCGTCCCGCCCTTGCCCACGACCCCGCAGCGGAACAGATTCCCGTCCTGCGCCATCTCCGGCCTCCACAGGAGCGACAGCCACGTTCCCCCCGGCGTCGGACAGGACTTGAACTTCGCCTCGTACAGCGTGAACAGGATCCCCAACTGCTTCAGGTTGTTCGTGCAGTCGCGCTTCTTCGCCGCCTTCCTCGCCGCGGCCAGCGCCGGCAGCAGCATCGCCGCCAGAATCCCGATGATGGCAATGACGACGAGCAGTTCGATGAGCGTGAAGCCCTTGCGCTTCATGGAAGTGACCTCGAAACGGAGTTACGGAATCGCCGTCGTGAAACGACACGGAGGCCGCGGGCTGGGATCAGCCGCGGCGGACGGGGAGTCCGTTCCCTAGCGCGGGTCCCTGTTTCGGGACCTCGGGCCAGGGATCTCGGTGGCGCCGTCGAAACGGGTGCGCGCCGGAATCTCGAGGCCGTCGGGGTCGAAGGTCCGCCCGATGCGCACGGGCACCGGGGCCTTCGGCCGTGATACACGGATAAATGAAAGCAGGATCATGCAGGACGCCACGATCAACGCCAGCTCGCTTGACCACTCTGTCGCCAAGACCGCTCACCCCCTTCCGCATGTTGGAGAAGTGGGTGCTAATGTAGCGCTTGGCAGGGGGAAGGTGGTAGCGCGAAAGTGGCGTTGAGGGTCGAGCGTCGAGGGTCGAGAAAGGCGGTGATCGAGGGAGTTCCGGGACGGGACCTCTCGGCGCCGAAAGGCCACGCGCGTCGGCCAGCGCCTGTCACGGCCCTTCTCGACGCTCAACGCTCGACCTTTAACGCGGCCTTCGCTATTTCACCGACCGCACCACGATCACCTGTTTCCCGTCAGAAGTCAGCGCGAACAATGCTTCCTTCGGCGCAATGCACTTCTCGAAATCTGCCGAGCTTCTCGCGGCGACGGCGGCGCGCGCCTCGCCCATCGACGTCCACACGAACACGACGCGGCCGGCAGCGTCCACGCCCGCGCGCAAGACGTCGTCCATCGCCATGTGCAGGTCGAGCGGCTTGCCCTCGGTCACGGCGCCGCCCGCCACCCGCGCCCACCGCAGGAACTTCTCGTGCCGCCACGCGAGCGCCACTGACTTGCCGTCCGGCGACACCGCGAGCGCCGCGCCGGCCTCCGGGCACGCCGTGAGCTTCCATTCGTCGTGCGACACCGTCGTTGCGGTCCACGAAGCGCCGCCGTCAATCGAGCCGTACAGCTCGACCTCGCGCATCCCCCCCTTCGCCCCCCGGCACGTGAGCCACACGCGCCCGTCCGCGCCCGCCGACCTCGCGAGCGCGCAGCACGGGCACACCGGCACGCCTTCGGCATTCACTTTCGCGCGCGGCGTCCACGCGTCCTTCCCCTTCTCCAGCCGCGCCGCGAACAGGTCGCACTCGTCTTCGCCCGTCAGCGTCGCCAGGTCGATCCACGCCGCCACGAACCCGCCCTTTCCGTCCGCCGCGATCGCCGGCAGGTTCACCCGCCCCGCCGCGCCGCTCCCGGGATCCGTCGCCGTCCACGTCTTCCCGCCGTCGCGCGACA
>JACPRD010000198.1 GCA_016190145.1 Planctomycetota bacterium
GGCCTGCACCGCGCGTCGAGGGACCCAGACTCGACCGCCAGCCTGAAACGCGCGGTGCAGGACGTGACGCGAGGGGCGGCACGCGAATGTTTCTCAGACTCTGAGTGCTCTTCGCATCTCCGGAACAGGGGCTCCGGCTCACGTACAAGAACCGAACGCAGGTGTCACTGGAGATGTGGGCCGGCGGCGGAATGATCCAGCCCCTGGACATGTGGGTGGACGGCGTTCTCCAAGCCATGAATTACGGACACTTCGTCGTCCGTAGCAAGAACTGCGGTGCGCTGTTGGACAAGTGTCGACTTCCCCCCGGAACTCCGAAGTAGACGCTGCCTCCTCAGAATGCGCGGCGGCCTCCGCGAGTTGCGCGTAGACTTGCGCCGTGAAACGCCGCCTCACCCCCGAAGGCATCCTCGCGCTCGTGACGCTCGTCTCGGTCGCCTTCTTCCGCACGGAGCCCAGTCACAACGAGTGGGCGCACTGGGCGCCGGCGGTTTCGTGGCTGCGGTCGGGGAGCTGGGCGATCGACGCGTGGGCGGACCGCGAGACGGTGGACTGGTCCGAGTACGGCGGGCACCGGTACTCCAACAAGGCGCCCGGGCTGTCCATGCTCGCCGTCCCGCTCCTCGCGGCGCTTCCCGACGACCCGAAACGCGCGTTCCCCGTCGCGAACCTCCTCCTGAACGGCCTTCCCGCGGTCGCCATGGCCGTCGCGATGTTCCGCGTCGCCCGCTCGCTCGTGCCCGACGACCGCGTCGCGTTCCTCACGGCGGGGGCGGGAGCGCTCGCCACGATGTCGCTTCCGTTCGCGACGGCGTTCTACCAGCACCAGATGGTCGCGTCGTTCCTGTTCCTGTCCTTCGCGCTGCTGTACTTCGGGAAACTGCCGCTGCTGGCCGGCGCGCTCGCGGGGCTCGCGGTGCTTTGCGATTACCCCGCGGCGCTCGCCGTCGCGGGACTCGGCGTGTATGCGCTCCTGCGCTCCCGCGCGGCCGCGGCCCTCTTCGTCGCCGGCGGCCTCCCGTTCGCCGCCCCGCTCCTCGTCTACCACGCCACCTGCTTCGGCTCGCCGTGGACCCTTCCCCAGACCCATATGAACCCCATCATGCACGGCCCGGAACTCTGGCTGGGGATGTTCGGGCCGCCGTATCTGGAGGCCGTCCCGCATCTCACGGTCACGCCGTACCGGGGGCTCTTTTTCACGGCGCCCCACCTGCTCGCGGCCGCGTTCGGGCTGAGGCTCCTGGCGAAGAACCGGCACCGGCCCGAAGCCCTGCTCGCCGCCGGAATCCTCGCCGCCTTCTTCGCCCTCAACGTCTCCTTCCACCTGTGGCACGGCGGCGGCACCTACGCACCCCGCTACCTCCTCCCGGCCGTCCCGTTCCTCTCCCTCGGCCTCGCCCCCGTCCTCGAACGCCGCCTCGCCTGGGCCTGGCTCGCCCTCCCCGGCCTCGCCATCGGCCTCGCCACAACCGCCACCGGCCTCTGCATCCCCCCGGAATTCCGATATCCCCTCTTCCAGTGGACCCTCCCCAGAGTGTGGAATGGGGGGGTCGAAACCACGAACCTCGCCGGACTGCCGGCGCCGTGGAGCCTCCTGCCCCTCGCCGCCTTGTGGGCGTGGGGGGCGTGGGCCGCGATGAGGAAGCCTGCGTGACGGAAGGCCCGGACAAGAAAGTCGCGATCTTCATCGTCGCCTACAACGCGGTGACGACGCTCGCGCGCGTCCTCGACCGCATCCCGCGGGAGGTTCGGGAGCGCGTGGAAGAGGTCTTCATCTTCGACGACGCCTCGCAGGACGACACCTGTCTGGTCGCGGAGGGGTGGAAGAAGGTGAGCGGGTTCGAAAAGCTCACGATCTTCAGGAACGCGGTCAACCAGGGGTACGGGGGAAACCAGAAGCTCGGTTACGAGTACGCGGCGGCGAAGGGTTACGACATCGTCGTGCTGCTGCACGGCGACGGGCAGTACGCGCCGGAGGCGATGCCCGAGCTGCTCAAGCCGCTTCTCGAGGACCGCGCCGACGCCGTCTTCGGCTCGCGGATGCTGACGCCCGGCGGGGCGCGCCGTGGGGGCATGCCGCTCTACAAGTACGTCGGCAACCGGATCCTGACGAAATTCGAGAACTGGGCGACGGGTGCGAATCTCTCGGAGTGGCATTCGGGCTACCGCGCGTACTCGGTCAAGGCGCTCGCCCGGCTCCCGCTCAGGGAGAACACCAACGACTTCCATTTCGACTCCGAGATCATCATTCAGCTCCTCGACCGCGGTTTCCGCGTCGCGGAAGTCCCGATCCCGACCTACTACGGCGACGAGATCTGCTACGTGAACGGCCTGAAGTACGCCGTCAATCTGCTGCGCGTCGTCTCCCAGTACAAGGCCCACAAGGCCGGATACCGCAGCTACCCGAAGTTCGCGTCGCCGGCGGACCGTGACTATCGTCTGAAGCGTTCGCCGTACTCCAGCCACGCGCTGGTCCAGCGCGCCGTGCCGCATGGCTCGCGCGTGCTCGACCTCGGGTGCGAGGCGGAAGTCGTGAGGGGCTTCCTCGACCGGAAGTGCCGCGTCACGGGCGTGAACGACCGCGAGATCGGCGTCGAAGGCATGGAGGCGTTCCACGTCCACGACCTCGAACAGCCCCTTCCCATCCCCGCGACCGAGAAATACGACCGCATCGTGCTCGCCGACGTCCTCGAGCACCTGCGGAGCGCCCCGCGCGTTCTCGTGGAGGCGCGCGAGCGCCTCGCCCCCGGCGGCCGCGCCGTGCTCTCGACCGGAAACGTCGCCCTGTGGACGATGCGCCTCTCGCTCCTCGCGGGCCGGTTCAACTACGGCCGCCGCGGCATCCTCGACGAGACGCACGTCCGCCTGTACACGCTTACGACCTTTCTAGAACTCATCCGCAACGCCGGCCTCCGGCCCGTCAGGGTCCAGGCCACTCCCATCCCCTTCGAACTCCTCTTCCCCAGGCGCGCCGTTTCCTGGTGGGTGCGCGGCCTCACACAGTTCTATGCGTTTCTTGCCGATATGTGGAAGCGGATGTTTGCATTTCAATTCGTGGTGGAGGCGGAGCCTGCGTTCGAGGCGAAGCCCGCGGTGATCACGGTGGGCCGTTGTGCGTCCGAGGCGCCGGAGCCGGTCCCGCGTGCCGAACCTGCGCCCGACGCCGAACCTGCCCGACACACGGAGGGGAAATGAAACGCGAGGAAAACCTGCTGTTCGGGCTCTACGCCTGGCGCGTCGGTCTTCTGAACCGCGATCAGATATCGTCGGTCGTCAAGACCATGCGCACGGGCACGGACGTCGACCTCGGGCGCTCCCTCACGAAGCGCGGCGTCCTGGACGTCGCGCAGTCCGACGCGCTCTGGGCGTTCACGTACGCGCAGATCGCGCGCACGGGCGGCGACGCCCGCCGCGCGCTGGGGCTGGTCCCGATGGACGAGGAAATCAAGCAGGTCGTCATGGGCTCCCTGCTGGCCCACGCGGTCCCGCCCTCCGGAGGCGATCCCCCGACGCTCAGGCTGCCGGATGCGCGGGAGGCGATCGAGGAGGCCGGGTCGGAGGAGCCCGCGGGAGACGAGCCGCCCGAGGTTCCTCCGGAGTAGCCGCCTCCGAACCCGCGCCTTACACTTCCCCGGTGACCGAAGACCCCCGCTACCTCCAGGGCATCGCGCTCTTCAACGAGCAGTATTTCTTCGACGCGCACGACGCGTGGGAAGACGTCTGGGCGGACACGCGCGACGGGGACCGGCGCTTCTACCAGGGGCTGACGCACGCGGCGGTGGCGCTCTACCACTGGCGTAACGGGAACCGGGCCGGAGCGCGGAACGTGTACGGCTACTTCCGTGACAAGCTGGATCCGTATCCCGCTGTCCACCACGGCCTGCGGCTGGGGAAGTTGCGCGGCGACATGGCGATGCTGTTCGCGCGGCTCGAGAGCGACCCGTGGGATCCGTCGATGGCGCCGATAATGGAGACCGAGGACCTGGAGCTCCCGCCCGCGCACCCCGTCGAGGAGATGTGATGCTGAAATCGGACCGCTGGATCCGGAGGATGGCGGAAGAGCAGGCGATGATCGTGCCGTTCGTGAAGAGGCTGGCGGCGAAGGGCGTGGTGTCGTACGGGCTGTCGAGCTACGGCTACGACGTGCGCATCGCGGACGAATTCAAGGTCTTCACGGACGTGCACGCGGCGATCGTGGACCCGAAGAAATTCGATCCGAACTCGTTCGTGGACATGCGCGCGAAGGTCCTGACGCTGCCACCGCACTCGTTCGCGCTCGGGAGGACGGTCGAGTACTTCCGCATTCCCCGCAACGTGCTGGCGGTCTGCCTGGGCAAGTCGACGTACGCCCGCTGCGGGATCATCGTCAACGTGACGCCCTTCGAGCCGGGGTGGGAGGGGTTCGCGACGCTGGAAGTCGCGAACACGACGCCGCTTCCCGCGCGGATCTACGCGAACGAGGGAATTGCGCAGGTGATCTTCCTGGAGGGGGACGAGGCGTGCGAGGTGAGTTACGGGGAGAGGAAGGGGAAGTACCAGGGGCAGAGGGGGGTGACGGTGCCGAGGGTGAAGTAAGGGCGAAGGACAATTTTGAATTTTGAATTATGAATTTTGAATTCAGGAGGCGGTCGAGCGGGGGTGCTCGGCCGAATGGACGATCGCCTGGGTGAGGCGGATCAGTTCCTCGGAGAGCGGGAGCAGGGAAGTGAGGGCGGCCGGGGGGGTGAGGTCCGAGTCGCGGAACAGGCGGAGCCAGTAGTTGGATTCGCGGGACTCCTTGGCGGCGATGGACATTTTGCTGATGAAGTCCGCCCGGCTGCGGGCCGCCTGGGCTTCCTCGACGTTGGCGCCGACCGAGGTGGCCGCCTCCAGAAACTGCCTCCTGAGCGTCCCGACGCGCCGCCCGTTCGGTCCCGCGCAGAACTTCACCGCCATGACCGCGGACCTGTAGCTCTTCTCAACGACCACGTTTTCTTTCACCTGCTCCTCCTTTTGATGAACGAGAATTCATAATTCAACATTAATACTTCATAATTAGTCGTTCGTCAAGCCCCCTCTTTCCCTTTTTCCTATATCTCCACCACCCCCCCGTCCCCCTCCATCGCCGCTATCACCGCCGTCCCTTTCCCCGCCGCATTCCTCGCCATCGCCACCAGCACGTCCACCTCGTCGTCCGTCCGGTCCGGCGCATGGTGGAACAGCGCGAGACGCTTCGCCCCCGCCCGCTCCGCCAGCGCGAGCGCGTGCTCCCAGGAGCAGTGCCCCCAGCCCGCGCGGGGAGGATAATCGTCCGGCGTGTAGGTCGCGTCGTGGATCAGGAGATCCGCGTCCCGCGCGAGGCTGATCGCGGATTCCGGGATACCCTGCGGGCTGTACTCGACGTCCGTCAGGTAGGCCACCGTCCCCGTCCCGCCTTCCACGCGGAACCCCCACGAAACCGTGCGGCCGTGGGGAAGCGCGGCGCAGGTCACGTCGAAGGCGTCGATGACGAGGGGCTCCTCGCCCAGGTGCTGGAAGTCGAGCTTCGCCGAGAGGTTCGACAGCGAGTAGAGCGGGCTGTAGTCGGGATTCAGCGACTCGTCGAGCACGCGCTCGATCTTCTTGCCGGCCCCCCGCGGCCCGTGGATCACGAGCTTCGCGGCAGGATTGAACACCGGGGCGAAGAACGGAAAACCCTGGATGTGGTCGATGTGCGTGTGCGACAGGAGAACGTGCGTGCGTTTTCCGGGAAGTGTGCGCCCGAGCGGGATCGCGCCGGAACCGAGGTCGAGGATCAGCCGGTGCTCGCCCTCCGTCAGCTCCACGCATGACGTGTTTCCGCCGTACCGCACGAATTGCGGCCCCGCGGCGACGAAGGATCCACGCGCGCCCCAGAAGCGGACTCTCATCGCGCCTCCAGCGTCAGTCCCTGGCGCGCCGCCTCGACCGGAATGCCGCTGCCGGCCGCGGCCTCGCGCGTCTGGGCGAGGATCTGGTCCATCTCGTCGTCGGAGCGGTTCGGCGCGTGGTGGAACAGCACGAGGCTCCGGGCCTCCGCTTCCTTTACGATCTCCAGCGCGTGCGCCGGGGTGCTGTGACCCCAGTGAGGCAGCTTCTCGTATTCCGCATCGGTGAAGGACGTGTCGTAGATCGCGACGTCCACGCCCCGCACCGCTTCCACGAGGTCCCTGCGCATCCGGTTCAGGATTTTCCGGTCGCCGGCGGGCAGGACTTTCGGGGGCCCTTTCGAGAAGTGCTTCTTGTAGCGGATCCGGTCGAACGGCGAGGTGTCGGTGATGTAGGCGACGGAGGCGCCGCCGAAGTCGAGGCGATAACCCGTGGCCGTGCCCGGATGGTTGAGGGCGAACGGGCGCACGCGCACGCCGTCGACGTCGAAATCCTCGCCCGGCCGGACGGAGGCGAAACGGAAGTTGGCGGGGAGTTCCTGGAAGCGGATGGGGAAGACCGCGTCGCCCGCGACGCCGGACACCGCCTCGTTGATTTTCGTGCCGCGGCCGCTTCGCGCCCAGACGTTCAGGCGGTTGCCGCGGGAAAAGACGGGTTCGAAGAAGGGGAGGCCCTGGATGTGGTCCCAGTGGAGGTGGGTGAGGAAGAGGTTGACGTGGCCTTCGCCGTGGCCGAGGGCCGTGGTGCGGAGGGCGCGGCCGAGGTCGCGCATGCCGGTGCCGGCGTCGAGCACGAACGGGGCCTTGCCGGGGATGTCGATCTGCACGCACGAAGTATGGCCTCCGTACCGGACCGTAGCGGTTCCCGGTACAGGGTAGGACCCCCGGACTCCCCAGAACGTCACGCGCATGCCGCGGTTCCCCTCGCGAAGGCGGCTGAATCTACCAGCCGGATCGCCTCCGCGGGAAAACACTTTCATCCACCCGGGGGAGGGCCGGTTTTGGCTGGACGCCGCTTCCTGGCTCAGCCATCCTCACGCCATCTTCCAGGGAGCGTGGCGAGCGATGAAGCGGGTCGAGCGGCTGGCGCCGGCGGAGCGTGACGAGCTGGTGAAGAGCGTCCGGAAGATCCTCGAGATCGTGGGGGAGGATCTGGGGCGCGAGGGGCTCAAGAACACGCCGAAGCGTGTGGCGGAGTCGCTGGAGGACCTGACGCGCGGGTATACGCAGGACCCGAAGCAGGTCCTGAACGGCGCGCTGTTCAAGGCGGTGTCGGACGACATGGTGATCGTGAAGGACATCGATTTTTACGCGCTGTGCGAGCATCACCTGCTGCCGTTTTTCGGGAAGGTGCACATCGCGTACCTGCCGGCGGGGAAAATCATCGGGCTGTCAAAGCTTCCGCGGCTGGTCGAAATCTTCGCGCGGCGGTTCCAGGTGCAGGAGCGGATGACGCACGAGATTGCGAAGGCGGTGCACGATCTTCTGGAGGCGCGCGGCGTCGGGGTGGTGGTGGAGGCGCAGCACCTGTGCATGATGATGCGCGGGGTGGAGAAGCAGAATTCGTATGCGCTGACGAGCTGCATGCTGGGGCGGTTCCGGACGGACGGGAGGACGAGAGGGGAGTTCCTGGGGCTTTTGAGGCACGGGAGGATCTCGGTCTGAGGAGGGAGGAGGCAACTTCCGAGGCAACTTCAAATGGACAACTTCAACTTTCAAGCAACTTCAAAGGGACAACTTCAAACGACAACGGCTTGCGACTCTTCGGCGGGTCACGCTGGTTATGCGCGCCATCCTGTCACCTCAGGACCGCCGGTTGTCCCTTGAAGTTCTCCTTTTGAAGTTACTTGAGAGTTGAAGTTCTCCCTTTGACGTTGTTCTCGCCAATCCGTCCAGGACCCCTTAGAAGAAAGCTCATGCTCCTGACAGGCCGCCACGCCCTCGTCACCGGCGCCTCCTCCGGTATCGGTCTCGCCATCGCGCGGGAACTCGCCGCCGGCGGCGCGCGGGTCGCGCTGATGGCCCGCCGGCTCGGCGTCCTGAAGGAGCACGCCGCTGCGCTCGGCGAAAACGCGTTCGCGCTGCGCGGGGACGTCCGGGAGCTGCGCTCGATGCAGATCGCGGCCGACCACGTGAAGAAGAAATGGGGCGCGCCCGCAGACCTCGTCGTCGCCAACGCGGGCGTCGCGGCATCGGGGCCGGTCGCGGAGCTGGCGCCCGAGACCTGGAACGATCTCATCGCCACGAACCTCACCGGCGCGTTCCACACGACGACGGCGTTCCTGCCCGATCTCCTCGCGGGTCCCTCCGACCTCGTCTTCATCGCTTCCATCGCCGGCACGCAGCACTTCCCCCATTGGGCCGCGTACTGCGCTTCCAAGTTCGGTCTCATCGGCTTTGCGCGGTCGCTGCGCGAGGAGGTGCGGCCCCAGGGCGTGCGCGTGACGATCGTGGTGGCGGGCGCGGTGGACACGGGCATCTGGCCGGCGGAGAAGAAGCCCGACCCGGCGAAGATGCTCAGGCCGGAGGACGTCGCGCGCGCTGTCGTGCAGGCGGTATCGGCGCCGGCGCACGTTTCGTTCGACGAGGTGCGCGTCCTGCCCGCGGCCGGAATCCTCTGACGGGTTTTTCCGGACTGCCGGGGCTTCGAACATTTACCATCCCGGCGTGCCGTCCCCCATCGAGCCTGCGAACCCGGACCGCTACCGCCTCGGCGCGGAGATCGCGCGCGGCGGTCTCGGGCGGGTGCTGGAGGCGACCGACAGGGCCCTGGGGCGGGCGATTGCGGTCAAGGTCGTCCTCGAGGGGCTGAGCGAGGAGCTCCAGGAGCGGTTCCTGCGGGAAGCGTGCCTGACGGCGCGGCTCGATCACCCCAACGTCGTTCCGGTTCACGACGTGCGCGAGGCGTCCGCGGACGGGCAGCGGCAGCTCATGCTGTGCATGAAGCGGATTCACGGGCGCGACCTCGGGGAGCTGCTGAAGGCGATCGCCCGGGGGGAGCGGGGGGCGCGGGAGGCCTGGACGCGGCCGCGGTTGCTGCGCGTTCTGCAGGACATCTGCCTCGGGGTGGCCTACGCGCACTCGAAGGGGATCGTGCACCGCGACTTGAAGCCCTCCAACGTGATGATCGGCGATTATGGGGAGACGCTGATCGTGGACTGGGGGCTTGCGAGGGAGACGGGGATCGCGGGAACGGAGGCAGGGGGGACCGGCCGCCCGGAGGGCCGGCCCGGCGGACTCGACGTCACTCGCGTTCCCGATTCGGTGCACACGATCGAGGGCGCGGTGGTGGGCACGCCCCAGTACATGGCGCCGGAGCAGGCGGCGGGCCGGCTCGCAGACGTGGACGAACGCAGCGACATCTACGCGCTCGGCGCGATCCTGTACGAGATCCTCACGCTGAAGCCGCCGGTCGAGGCGGACAGCCTCGACGAACTTCTGGAAAAAACGCGGTCCGGCGTGATCGTGGCGCCGAGCGCGAGACTGCCCTCAGGTCTTCCGGCGGCCGGCGTCGGGCCCATCCCGCCCGACCTGGACGCCATCTGCATGAAAGCCATGGCGCTTCGCCGCGAAGACCGCTTCCAATCCGCCCGCCAGCTCCACGACGAGATCCAGCTCTACCTGGAAGGGGTGAAGGAGCGGGAGCGGGCGCACGGGCTGGCGGAGACCTGCGTCGCCCGGGCGCGGGAGGCGATGGATCGGTACCGGCGGCTCGCGGAGGAAGCCGCGGCGGCGCTCGTGGCGGCGGAGGAGTCCGAACGCAAACCGCGTCCGCTCGACGACAAGGCGGAGATGTGGGCCCTGGAGGACCGCGCGCGCGGGCTGGAGCGCGAGGCGGTCGAGGCCTTCGCGGGTGCGAACGCGCTTCTCACCGAGGCGCTCGGCCACGAGCGGGGCCACGAGGAGGCGCGGCGGCTCAAGGCGGAGCTGTACTGGACGAAGTTCCTGGAAGCGGAGGAGGCGGGGAGCGAGCGGGAGATGGTGCTGAGCGAGCGCATCGTGGAGGAATTCAACGACGGCGCGTTCGACGGGAGATTGAAAGGGGAGGGGACGCTGACGGTGCGGACGCGCGCGTGGGGATGCGCGTGCCTGCGCGAGGGGCGGGAGGTCGGGCCCGGGGAATTCCGGCATGGGCGATACCATCCGTTGTCGGGAAGGTCGCTCGACGGGCGCCCCGAGGCGGCGGGCGTTCCGGAGTTGGAGTCCCTGGCGCCGCGGCGGCTCAAGGTCCACGGCGCCGGGTGCGGGACCGTTCCCGTTGCGGGCGCGCATGTCTGGCTCTGGCGGTACGAGGAGATCGGGCGGCTGCTGATTCCGACGACGCCTTCCGGGGTGCCTTCGGGACGCTCCCCATTCCCCGCGCCCGTCGCCGAAGCGTTCCTTCCCGGATCACCGTTCGTGCCGCGCGGTCCCGGCGCGTATCTCGGCGCAACGCCCGTCGAGGGCTTTCCGCTTCCGATGGGTTCCTGGCTTCTGCTCGTCTCCGCGGACGGCGCGGCGCCCGTCCGCTGTCCCGTCGCGATCCCGCGGTGCGGCGCGTGTGAGCAGCAGGTCACGCTGTTTCGCCGCGACGAGATCCCCGAGGGGCAGGTCGCGATTCCGGAGGGGCCGTTCGGGTTCCAGGGCGATCGCGAGAATCCGTACTCCAACTCCGGGTCCACGCCGCACGTCGGCGACTTCTTCATCGCGCGCGACCCCGTGACCTGCCGGCAGTACGCGGAGTTCCTGAACGATCTCGAAGCGACGAGGCCGGGGGAGGCGGCGAAGCGCGCGCCGCGCGAATCCGACGCGATCGGATCCTGCTGGCCGGGCCCGGCCTGGATCGTGCCCTCCGCGGCCGCGCCGGCCGGCGTTCGCGCAGCCTCGCGGCGCCTTCCGGGTTGCGCGGCCGATTGGGAGGACGACTGGCCCGTGTTCGGGGTCTCGTGGGAGGACGCGGTCGCGTACTGCGCGTGGAGAACCGGGCGCGAGGGCCGCCTCGTGGTCCTGCCGCACGAGGTCGAATGGGAGAAGGCGGCCCGGGGCACCGATCGGCGATGGTTCCCGTTCGGCCGGCATTTCGACGACCGCTGGTGCAATACTTCCCGCTCCCACGCCGGCGGCGCGCGCCCCGCCCGCGTCGACGAATTCCCGCACGACGAATCCCCGTACGGCGTGCGAGGCATGAGCGGCAACAGCCGCGACGCCTGCCTGAACGACTCGGGGCCCGAGTACGCCGGCTGGCGCATCTTCCGCGGCGGCACCTGGGTCCTGACGGGATTCCAGTCGCGCGTGGCCGCGCGCACCGGCAGCACGGCGCAGAACACGTCCGCAATGGTCGGATTTCGAACGGCCTCCGCGATCCGGATCCCGTCCGCTCCGGAAGCGCCGTAGCGCATGCCCCGCCGCCGAAGAGCAGGTCCGCCGCCGCGCGCGTTGATCCGCGCGTGCAGCGGGCTCTACCGCGAATGCGTGAGCGCCTCGGGCGCGGCCGACAAGGCGATCGCGCGTGCGTTCCGCGCGGACCGGCGGCTCGACGCCGACGCGAGAGCGTTCGTGGCGGACACGGTGCAGGGAATGCTCCGGGCGCGGGGGTTCGTGGAAGCGGCGATCGCGCGTCTTCCGGGAGCGAGGGAAGAAGACGCGGTGCTGCTGTTCCTGCTCGCGCGCCGCGGCGTCCCGGCGGGCACACGCGACGCCGTCCTCGCGCCCGCGATCGCGGCCGCGGAGAAGGACACGGGCGGCGTCGACGCGAAGCTGCCCGACTGGCTCCGCAAGGCGCTTCCAGGAGGAGCCGATCTCCTGCGCACTCTCGCGAAGGAGCCGCCCGTCACGCTTCGAACGAACACGCTCAGGATTTCCCGGCGCGAGCTCCAGCAGGGACTCTTCGACGAGGGCGTCGATACCCGGCCCACCCGCTTCTCCCCCTGGGGCCTGACCCTCGAGCGCCGCGCGAACGTCTTCCGGACGCGCGGCTTCCGCGAGGGCTTCTTCGAGATGCAGGACGAGGCCAGCCAGCTCGCCGCGCTTCTGTGCGCCCCGAAACCCGGCGACGTCGCGGTCGACGGCTGCGCGGGCGCGGGGGGCAAGACGCTGGCCCTCGCGGCGCTGATGCGGAACAAAGGGACGCTCTACGCGTTCGACACCGCGGCCTTCCGGCTCGAGGCCCTACGGGAGCGCGCCGCCCGCGCCGGCGTGCACAACCTGCGCGTCCACGCGGTCAAGGAGAACGACCTGCGGCCGCTCGCGCGCCTGAACGGGAAGGCCGCCGTCGTGCTCGTGGACGCGCCCTGCTCGGGCACCGGCGTCCTGCGCCGGAATCCGGACATCGGGTGGAAGTTGTGCGAAGCGGACGTCGCGAATCTGGCGGCCGAGCAGGCGCACCTGCTGGACGTCCATGCGCCGCTCGTCAAGCCGGGCGGGCGGCTCGTGTACGCGGTCTGTTCGCTGCTGCCCGTCGAGCGCGAAGAGCGGGTCGAGCGGTTCCTGCGCGACCATCCGGATTTCCGGAGGGTCGACGCGGGGGCCGTGTTTCGGGTAGCGGGGGTCAAGGGGGAGGGGTTGGTCGTTCGCGGCGATTTCCATGCGGATCCGGTCCGGCATGAGATGGACGGGTTCTACGCCGCGGTGCTGGAGAGGACTTCGGCTCTCGCTTGACAACGGGAATTTTCCGCAATATAATGTGAGTGAACATTCACTCGCATAGGTCCTCGTTCGACATTCGACGTTTCATCCCTACAATGCCCGCGACCCGCTGTGCCAGCTTCCCCAATCCTGAGGGAATTGCCATGTCGGAGCTCGCGACCGCCCCCGTCGGATCCGTCCCGATCGACCAGCGCCTCGACCTGCCCTCGCGGCCGGCACGACTGTTTCAGAAACTCCCCGACGGCCGCGTCCAGTGCCACCTCTGCCCGCGAAACTGCACCCTCGCGCCGGACCGCTATGGCTTCTGCAAGGTCCGCAAGAACTCGGGCGGCGACCTCGTCACCCTCAACTACGGCGTCTCCGTCCAGCTCACCGAAGAAGTCATCGAGACCGAGGCCGTCAATCACTTCAGGCCCGGCGCCCGAATCCTCTCGCTCGGCAACGTCGGGTGCATGATGCGCTGCACCTTCTGCCAGAACTGGGCGACCTCGCAGGCGGCGCACGTGCGGGAGGAGGAAGTCCGGCGGTACACGCCGGAGGAGGTCGTGGAGACCGCGCTCGCGCACGGGATCGGGATCCTCTCGTGGACTTACAACGATCCCGTCGTCTGGCACGAGTTCGTGCTCGACACGGCGCGGCTCGCGCGGCGGCACGGCATCCTCAATCTCTACAAGTCGGCGTTCTACATCGGGCCGGAAGCGGTGAACGAGCTGCACGAGGTGATCGACATCTTCAGCCTCTCGCTCAAGTCCATGGACCCGGCGTTCTACACGCGCATGACGCGCGCGCGCCTCGAACCCGTGCTCGCGGCGATGAAGCAGGTGCGGCGGTTCGGCGACCGGCATCTGGAAATCAGCAACCTGATGGTCACCGGCGGCAACGACACGCTCGAAGACGCCGCGAAAGTCGCCCGCTGGATGCTCGACGAACTCGGCGACGACGTCCCGCTCCACTACGTCCGCTTCCATCCCGCGTTCGAATACACCGGCGTCGAGCGCACCGACATCGACGTCCTGAAGGCGGCGCGCGAGCAGGCGCTGGCGATGGGGGTCAGGCACTGCTATCTCGGCAACGTGTTCGAGTCGGGCCCGTGGTCGGACACGGCGTGCCTCGGGTGCGGGGCGGTTCTCGTGAAGCGGTTCGGGCTGCGGGCGACGGCTGCGGGGCTCGACGGCGAGGGGCGCTGCCGCGCGTGCGGCGCCGCTTCGGGAATCGCGGTCGCTGCGCCTGGCCGCGCGGCCGCGGCCTCGCGCGAGGCGCTTCCTCACGAGGTCACTCACCGCTGGTCCGGGGAGATCGGTTCCGGGCACGTCGATGTCGAAAACCTGACGGATGCGCCGCAGACGGTGCTCCTGTGCCGCGATCTGCGGGAAGCGGCGGGAGAGGCCATCCGGCTCCGGCCGCGTGAGCGGTGGCGGTTCCTCGTTTCGCGCCAGCGCCCCGATTCCCCGGGCGTCGCCTTGAGGCACCCTGACGGCGTCCGCGCGGAGTTCTGGGACGTCCTCGACCGGGCCCACTTTCCAACCGCCCAGGAGATGCGCGCATGAACCCCGAGACCCGCCTGCTTCACCGCAAGGTCCCCGTCGCCGGCGCCCACCCGAACGTCACGCCGCTGTTCCAGTGCAGTTCGTTCTTCTCCGACTCGGAGTGGTTCTACACGCGCAAGTCGAACCCGAACGTCGACGAGCTGGAAGCGGCGGTGCGGGACGTCGAGGGGAGCGCGCATGCGGTCGCGGTGGCGACGGGGATGGCGGCGCTTTCGGCGGTGCTGCGGCTGCTCCGGCCGGGGGAGCGGCTGGCGGCGAACGGCCTGATCTACGGGTGCTCGTACCGGCTGTTCGCGGACTTCTGCGCGCAGTACGGGATCGGCTTCGACGTGCTCGATTTCACCGATCCCGCGGCGGTGCGCGCGGGAATCCGGCCGGGCACGCGCCTCGCGATCTTCGAGACGCCGACCAATCCGCTCCTGCGGACCGTTCCGATCGAGGCCGTCGCGCGCGAAGTTCACGCCGCGGCGCCGGAAGCGCTCGTCGTGGTCGACAACACGTGGGCGACGCCGCTTTTCCAGAAACCGCTCGAGCTCGGCGCCGACCTGTGCGTGGTGAGCGCGACCAAGTTCTTCTCGGGACACAGCGACGTCATGGGCGGGCTCGTCACCACGAACCGTCCCGATCTCGCCGAGGAGATCCGCCGGATCCGGTTCTACGGCGGCTCGATCCTCGACCCGCACTCGGCGTGGCTCCTCCGGCGCAGCCTCCAGACGTTTCCGCTTCGCATGCGCCGGCATGCTGAGACGTTCGGCGAGATGGCGGCGCATCTCAGGGCTCACCCGCGCGTTCGCCGCGTGTACGTGCCGGACGTCGACGGGCGCCAGCTCTCGGCGTACGGTGGGATCCTGTTCGTGGAGCTCGATCCGGCGCTCGAGCCGGCCGTCGAGGCGTTCATGGACTCGCTGCGGCTGTTCGAGCGGGGCACGTCGATGGCGAGCGTCGTCTCGTCGGTCGCGCAGCCGTGGAGCGGGAGCCACCTGTCGATGACGGAAGAGGAGAAGCGCCGCGCGGGGATCGGGAAGACGCTGGTGCGGCTCTGTTTTGGACTGGAGGATCCGGCGGATCTCAAGGCCGACCTCACGCAGGCGCTCGACCGGGCGGGCGCGGCGCTGCCGGCGGAGGTGAAGGCATGAAACGCCTGCTGCCGCTGGCCGTTTTCCCTTCCGTGCAGATCGCGGCGTTCGTCGGCGCCGGGCTCACCTGGCGCGAGACTCCCTGGCTCGCGGCGGGGCTGTTCGCGCTGGCGGTCCTCGCGCTCGACCTGACGGTTCACATCTTCCTGCACGAGTGCATCCACGCGACGCGCCCCGAGGGAATGCCCTGGGCGGGCTGCTTCGCGCTCACGCTCGCCGGCGGGTTGCCGTTCGACGGGTACCGCCTTCACCACTACAACCACCACAAAAACGACAACGGCCCGGGCGACTGGTCGACGACCTGGACCTGGGACGCCGCCGGCGGCCGCCGCCCGCGCCGCCGGATCGCCTACGTCCTCGGCTGGCCCGCGTCCCTCGCGCGCGCCCGCGCGGCCGTGCGCGCGGAAGCAAAAGCCGGGCTCATCAGCGCCGGGCTCCAGCGCCGGCTCCGCTTCGAGAAGATCCTCCTCGTCCTCGCCATCGCCGGCATCGCCGCCGCCGACTGGCGATGGGCGCTCGGCTACGTCGCGATGACCTACGGCGGCTGGGCGCTCGTTTCGCTCCACAACTTCGGCCAGCACCTGCCGATCGAAGGCCAGGAAGCGGCGACGAGTTTCGAGTCGCGCCTCTACAACGCGCTCCTCTTCAATAACGGCCTCCACGCCGAACACCACGCCGAGCCGGCGAAGCCCTGGTTCGAGATGACGCCGGATCCGGCCCATCCGCGCGCGCGGGCCCCCCACCTCGTCGCGGCGTTCCGCGCTGTGGGGTCGCGATGACCGCCGAAGCCTTCGCGCACATCCTCGAAAACGGCTCGCCGCGCCTCGCGGCGGGCATCGTCCTCGCCGCGGCCGTCGCGGGCGGCTGGCTCACGCGCCGCGACGCGCGCGCCTGGCCGCTCTCGCGCGGGCAGCGCGCCGGCGTGTTCGCGTCGGTCCTGCTCGCCGGGCTCGCGGGCTGCGCGCTCCCCGCGTTCTTCGCGGGCGACGTGATCGGAAAGTACGCGCTCCTCGAGTGGCGCGGCCCCAAGACGATTCTTGGCGGGCTGCTCGGAGGGTTCGCGGGCGCCGCCGTCTTCAAAGCCCTCGCCGGCATCGCCTTCGACACCAGCGACGCCTTCTCGCGCGGCACGTGCCTCATGCTCGCCGTCGGCCGCCTCGGCTGCGCCGCCCGCCATTGCTGCTTCGGCGTCGAAGCCCCCGCCTGGGCCGGCTGGGACTTCGGCGACGGCGTCCAGCGCCTGCCCGTGCAGTTCGTCGAAGCCGCCGCCGTCTTCGCCCTCTTCCTCTTCATCCACCACCTCCACTCGAACGGCCTCGCCCGCAACCGGCGCCTCTTCGTCTTCTTCCTCGGCTACGGCCTCATCCGCTTCACACTCGAGTTCCTCCGCGAACAGTACGCGGGCGGCTGGCTCGGCCTCGGGTTCTACCAGTGGCTCGCGCTCGTCGCGGCCGCGGTGGGGGCGTTCCAGATTGTGAAGCGGACGCCGCGCGTGACGCCGGCGTGCGCAGGGACGGCGGCATGAAGCGCGTGCGGTTCGAATATGCCGGGCCGGCGCCGGAGCTGGCGGGGCGGCAACTCATGGGAGAGGCGGTCGCGGATTTCCACCGGCGGGCGCTTCCGGCGGAAGGCGGCGCGGCGGAGTGGATCGTCCGTCTCGGCGGGAATCTGATGTTCGACGCGGGCGGCCTGAGGCTGCTCGCGGAGGCGCTCGACCGCTACCAGGGCCGCGCGGACCGGCTCGAGTTCCATCTCGTCCCGGACCCGATCGCCGCGCGCGACTACTACGGACTGCAGGCGGGCCTGAGTCCGGACGGCACCGTGCGGCTGCCGGCCGCGGCGGTCCGCGCCGGGAGGGAGGGGAGCGAAGCGGCCGCGGAGCCGCTCTGCGTGACGCTGCCTTCCTCGGTGACGCCGATCCCGTTTCCGCGATCGCTCACCGCGCCGACCGACGCCTCGACGCCGCACGCTCTGCTGCTCGCCTGCGACGGCGACTTCGACCTCCTCTTCGCCAACCAGATCGCCTGGCCCGCCGAACTGCGCCGCCGCGTCCCGCGCAGCCCCGGGGCGCTCCTGCGCGCCGCGCTCCGGCGCCACCCGCGCGACGCGCGGATGCGGGCGGCGTGCGCGTACCGGTGCATCGACCGCACCGCCGAAGTCCACACGACCGCCGTCGTCGAAGGCTCCGTCGTCGGCCCCGGCGCGCGCATCGGCGCCCACTGCACCGTCCGGTTCAGCGTCGTCGGCGCCGGCGCCTGCCTCCACGACGGCGCGAAAGTCGAGTTCTCCACCGTCGGCCGCGGCTCGTGGCTCATGCACGACCTCGTCCTCTTCCGCTGCCACGTCGAGGACGAAGTCTTCCTCATTCATGGGCCCTATCAGTTCTCCTGTTTCCACTCCCGAAGCGCCGCGTTCGCGACGATCCTCATGGACTGGCTGCCGAACGGAGGTCCGTTCAAGGTGATGACCCCGCGCGGCCTGATCGAGTACCGCGGGCGCTTCCTCGGCTCCGTCTACCGCGAGGGGGCGCGCACTCTCGGCGGCTCGCTGCTCGCGCCCGGACGGATCGTGCCCGCGAACACCTGGCTGTCCGGCGACCCGGCGCAGGTCCACCGGCGTCTGGACCCGAACTTTCCGCAGGGCCGCCCGGTCCCGCCCGCCGGCGGACAGCCCGTCCCCGAACCTCTTTGAAGAGGACACCCATGCCCGACGTCACACCCTGGACCGCCGCCGTGCAGGTCGAAGACTGGGCCGGAGAGGTCCGCGTCAACCTCGTCCGCGGCGCCGCCATCGCCGCGTTCTACGGACAGCACCTCCTCAATTACTTCGTGTTCAAGGACGCGCTTGAGCCTTCCTACCACCTCGCCGCGACGGCCGTCACCTTCGCCTGGCTCGCCGCGACGGTCGCGCTTCACATCGGCCTGAACGCCCGCTGGCGCCCCTCCTGGCTCTCCTACGCCGTGGTCGCCGTCGATCTCCTCCTCGCAACCCTTCTTCTCATGGCGAGCGACGGCCCGAAGAGCGCGCTCCTGGTCCTGCTTCCGCTCGTCGTCGCCTCCACCGCCGTCCGGCTCAACCTGAACCTCGTGCGCGTCTCGACGCTGCTCGCCGCGGTCGCTTACGGCGCCGTCCTCGTCCACGCCTACGAGTACCGCCCCGACTGGGTCGTCCCCCGCCGCCAGCAGCTGATCTTCACGCTCGCCCTCGGCTGCGCCGGCCTCATCGCCGGCCAGGCCGTCCGGCGCGCGAAACGCCTCGCGCATGATTTCCACGACCGCGTCGTCTTCCTCGCCGCCCCGCCCGCCCCGGCGGAGGAGGTACGGTCATGATCCACCGCTGCGCCCATTGCGCCTCGTGGTTCGACCTCCGCCGCTTCCCCGCCTGCCCCGTCTGCGGCCGGCCCGGCGTCTCGCCGCCGAAACCCGCCGCGCCCCCGTTCGCAATGCCCGCTTCGTTCGACGTCGAACGCGAAGCCGCGCGCGACCAGAGCGCCTCGGGATGGACCATCCCCGCCGGCATCCTCCTCGGACTCGGCGGCCCGTACGTGCTCTACCGCATGGCGGGTAAGGTCACCATCGAAGTCGTCGTCGGGTTCCTCTTTGTCCTCGCCATGGTCGCCATTCTCGGCTTGAGCGGCCGATCCGGCGACGAGCCCGCCCGGTTCGCCGCCGGCCGCGTGGCCGCCACCGCGATCCTCACCATCGCCATCGGCCTCGCGATCGCGGCCCTGATCGGCGGTGCTCTCGTCGTGCTCGCGTTCGTGGCGTGTGTGAACGAGGGCGTGAAGTGGTAGCGGGACGGCCTACTTTCCGGGCTTGATCCGCGTGACGGTCGCGGTCCGGCGCAGCGACTGCGTCTGAAACGGCTTGTGCTTCGTCTCCTCGCGCGCCTCCGACGACATCTGCAGGGACACGCTCCGGAGGCAGCCATCGGTCGCGTCGAAAACGGCCTTCGAGGTCCCCTGGATCTTCCGGATCCCCGCCTTCCGTTCCCCCTCCGCCGGCACCTTCTCCTCCGAACCGGCAGCGCCCTCGATCGTCGCTTCGACCTTCCCGGATTTCCGCGCGAAGGAGGCCACCTGCAGCTTTTCGCTGTTGGCCGTGTCGAGCCCGGGCCAGGTGTCCTTCGACTTCACGGCATGGTCGGGCAGCGGCGGGAAGAGCCCCATCAGGCAGTCCGCGATCATGATCTCCGACGTCTGCATCAGGGTCTTCAGGTCGATCTTCAGCTCGCCTCCCTTCGTTACCGTCGCCGCGATCGGCGTCCAGTCGCGCGCCTCGGAGTCGAGCGGGGTGTCCTCGATCTCGCCGTCGATGTCGCGCATTTTCCCCGATGTGCGCTGAATCCGGATCTCCACCTCCGCTCCGTCCTCGCCGGCCTCCATCACTTCCATCACCGCCGAGAGCTTCATCGTCCGGGTGGTCTCATACTTGCCGTCCGCGTCGCGGGTTTCAGACGCCGCATCGAGCGAGACCTCGAGCGCGAACTTGTCCCCCTTCGCCAGCGACCACTTCATCTCAACGGGCTCTTCCGCACAGGCCGTGGAGGCCAGAATCAGCGCGACGGAAATCCGTTTCAGCATGGCGCCCAGCATATCGTTCGAGGCTTCGAATTGAAATCGACCTCCGGCAAGGGGGTGCATGACCGGTATGGCGGTCCGCCTCTCGTGCCCGTGCCTGTGCCGGTGCCCCTGCCCGTCCGGGAACCGGGACTGTCCGCTCGAAATCCAGGGCAGAGGCACGGGCAGGGGCACGTGGGCCGACACGCGATGCCGGTCATGCACCCAGGGCGTTCCGAGCGCTTGCTCCCCCCTCAACCGGACCTGTATAATCCGGATCCACATGACGGGAGCCTGTCGAAGCGGGCTCCTCGGGGACGCGCCCCCCTGATTTCACAGACCGAGCTTCGGAACCCGAATTCGGGTTTTGTGCCCCTTCCACGTCCATCCCGGGAGATCCCCTTGCCTGTCCCTTCGTCTGGAGACCTGCGCGTGACGAACACCACGGCATTTCGCGACGTGATCGACGCTTCCGAGTTCCTCAGGGTCCTTAAATCCGTACGGCGCGGGGACTTCCGCATCCGTTGCCGGGCGCCGCGCCAGGGGGAGGGGGCGGAGATTGCGCGCACGCTGAACGAGATCATCGAGATGAACGAGCGGATGGCGCAGGAATTCCAGCGGGTGAGCCGGGTGGTCGGGAAGGAGGGGAAGCTGTCCGAGCGGGCGAGCCTGAAGGGTGCGACGGGCGGGTGGGCGGCGAAGCTCGACGCGGCGAACTCGCTGATCGGGGACCTCGTGCGGCCGACGAACGAGGTGGCGCGCGTGATCGGCGCGGTCGCGAACGGGAACCTGTCGCAGACGATGCCGACGCAGATCGAGGGAAAGCCGGTGAAAGGCTCGTTCCTGCGGATGGCGAAGACGGTGAACACGATGGTGTCGCAGCTCGGGAGTTTCGCCTCGGAGGTGACGCGCGTCGCGCGCGAGGTGGGAACGGAGGGGAAGCTGGGCGGGCAGGCGCAGGTGGAGGGCGTGGCGGGCGTGTGGAAGGACCTGACGGACAACGTGAACTCGATGGCGGGCAACCTGACGAGCCAGGTGCGCAACATCGCGGACGTGACGACGGCGGTGGCGAA
>JACPRD010000199.1 GCA_016190145.1 Planctomycetota bacterium
CTCCCGCCCTGGCCCTTCCACCCTCCCGCCCTGGCCTTGACACCGCCACAGGTGGACCCTACACTCCCCGTCCCTTTGGAGACTCGAAGATGAGCTTTACGTTCAAGCCCCACAACCGCAAGCGCAAGAACAAGTGCGGTTTCCGTGCGCGGATGGCGACGCGGAGCGGGCGGAAGATCCTGAATGCGAAGCGCCGTCGCGGCGCGTGGAAGCTGTCGGCGTCGGACGAGCGGAACGTGCGGAAGCACATCATGCCGCGGCCGCGGTCTTCTTCGCAGGCCGGGAAGCAGAGGAAGCCGTACAACTATCAGTGGGCGAAGGTGAAGAGGAAGAAGGATCGGGCGCGGCTGGAGCAGAGGCAGAATACGCAGCCCAAGCCGTGAGGCAGCGGGAGAGCCATAAGCCATAAGCTATAAGCCATAAGGAACGGCAGGGCTCACGTCGGATGCAGGGGGGGTGCCGCGGGCGCCCGCAGGACCGTCGCATTTCCTTATGGCTTATGGCTCCCGGCTTATACGGCTCCCCGCCGTCCAATGAGATCGCCGTCCGACCGACCGTCCAGACTTCCCAAGGAGAAGGTGTCCCCGACTCACGAACGGGACGTCCCGAGTCCTGGAGGAGCCATGACAGGAAAGTGCCCGTCGGCGTTCGCCGGCCCCGACTGGAAACTCAACCCCCTTCACGGACTCTGGCCCGACTCGGGCCTGTTCGTTCCGACCACCCCGGAGGAAGTCAGCGCGCGCGGCTGGGACGCGGTCGACATCGTGCTGGTGAGCGGCGACGCGTACGTCGACCACCCGGCGTTCGGGTCGGCGATCGTGGCGCGGCTGCTGGAGAAACACGGGTTCCGCGTCGCAATCCTGACGCAGCCCGACTGGCGTACGGCGGACAGCTTCCGGATCTTCGGGCGCCCGCGCCTGTTCTTCGGGATCACCGCCGGCGTGCTCGACTCGATGGTGAACCACTACACGGGCAACCGGAAGATCCGCCGGAACGACGACTACGGCCCGGGGGGCGCGGCGGGATTCCGACCGAACCGCGCGGTCATCGTGTATGCCAACCGCGTGCGCGAAGCGTACGCCGACGTGCCGATCGTGCTCGGAGGCATTGAGGCCAGCCTGCGGCGGTTCGCGCACTACGACTATTGGGACGACCGCGTGCGCCGGTCGATCCTGATGGATACGCGCGCGGACCTGCTGTGCTACGGGATGGCGGATGGGACGATCGTGGAGGTAGCGAAGCGGGCCGCGGCGGGGGAGCGGCCGTCGGAGATGCGCGACCTGCAGGGGATCGCGTACGTCACGAAGGACATCGGGCACCTCGAAAACCCGGCGATCCTGCACTCGTATGAGGAAGTCGCGGCGGACAAATGGAAGTACGCGCGCGCCTTCAAGGAGTACTTCGGCGAGCAGAGCCCCTGGCGCGCCCGCCCGGTGGCGCAGAAACACGCCGAGTGGTACGTCGTCCAGCACCGGCCTGCCGTCCCGCTCGCCGAGCCCGAAATGGACCAGGTCTACGCGCTTCCCTACACGCGCCGCTGGCACCCGAAATACGACGCGGCCGGGGGCGTGCCGGCGCTCGAGACGGTGCGCTGGTCGATCACGTCGCACCGCGGCTGCTACGGAGCCTGCTCGTTCTGCGCGATCTACTTCCACCAGGGCGGGTGGATCTCGAATCGCAGCGAAGAGAACGTTGTCGCGGAGGCCGCGAAGCTCGCCGGAAGCGCCGGCTTCAAAGGCTCCATCAGCGACGTCGGCGGCCCCACCGCGAATATGTACAAGACGGGCTGCGACATCGAGATCAAGAAGACCTGCCGGTTCGAGCACTGCCTCGCCCCCAGCGTCTGCAAACATCTCAAGGTGGACCACGGGCCGTACATGAAGCTGCTGGAGGCCGTCCGCGCCGTGAAAGGCGTGAAGCACGTGCGCGTCGCGACCGGCGTGCGCTACGACATGGCGACGATGCCGGGCAGCGAGGGGTTCATCGAACTCCTCTGCAAACACTACGTCGGCGGCCAGCTCAAGGTCGCGCCCGAACACGCGAGCGAGACGACCCTTCGCGCGATGAACAAGCCCTCGATTTCGAAATATGACGAATTCCTGAAGCGGTACCGCGAGGAGAACGCGCGCCTGGGGCGCAAGCAGTACCAGGTGCAGTACTTCATAAGCGGCCACCCCGGCTGCGACGTGCACGAGGCCATCAAGCTCGCCGAGTACATCCGCGACCAGGGACACTTCAATGAGCAGATCCAGGACTTCACCCCCACTCCCATGACCGCCGCGACGTGCATGTACCACACGGGGATCGACCCGACGAACATGAAGCCGGTCTACGTGCCGAAGACCGCGCGCGAACGGCGGTGGCACCGCGCGCTGTGCCAGTTCAGCGACGCGAAGAACTGGTACGACGTGCGCGAAGCTCTGGTGGCGGCGGGGCGGCAGGACCTGATCGGGACGCATCCGAAGGCGCTGATCGGGCCGCGGCCGGGCCAGGTCAACCGCGGGTCGCAGAAGCGCCGGGAGGAGAACCGGACCTACGTGCCCCGGATCATGTCGGAGAAGGACGACTGCTTCGAGTAGCGCAAGTTTCCGCGCACGCCGGAACGCGCGGCTGTACATAATGGTCGCAACCTGATCCCGGGAAACCTGCCCATGCGCCCGCTCGCCCTGCTCCTGCTCCTCGCGTCCGCGGCCGTCGCGGAAGACAAGGACCGCCGCAACCCGGGCCCGCCGCCTCCCGGCCCCGCCGTCGGCAGGCTCGCCCCCGATTTCGAAATCGCGCGACTCGACGATCCCGAAAAAACCGTCCGCCTCTCCGACTTCCGCGGCCGGAAACCCGTCGTTCTCGTTTTCGGCAGCTACACCTGACCCCCCTTCAGACTTCAGGCGGCTGCGCTTGAGAAGATGTACCGGAAATGGGGCGTGGAAGCGGAGTTCTTCGTCGTCTACATCCGCGAGGCCCATCCCTGGCCGCGCAACACGAAGAAGAAAGGGAAGACGATTCTTCCGGAACCGTCGACGCTGGTAGAGCGGAAGGGACACGCGCAGACCTGCCGCCGCGACCTGAAGCTGTCGATCCCGATGCTGCTGGACGGGATGGACAACAAGGCCGGAGACGCGTACGCGGCGTGGCCGGACCGCATTTACGTCGTCAACAAGGCGGGGCGCATCGCGTTCCGGGGTGGCCCGGGACCGTTCGGTTTCCGGCCCGCCGACGCCGAGAAGGCGCTTCTCATGCTGCTGGGGCGGTGGCCGGGGATTCTCTAGAGACGGACCTGGGGGAGGGGGAGATGACGAGGACCTGCGCCGCGCTGGCGGCGATGCTGCTCGCCTCCTGCGCGTCGACGGAACGCGACCCGCGGCATCCGGAAGGGACGGGCCCGTACCCCGGACTTCGTGCCCCGGGGTTCCGGATCGCGGCCGTCGAGCACGGCGCTCCGGATCTCCTGCTGCCGGATTCCGTCCGCACGCGCCCGCTGGTCCTCGTGTTCGGAACGTATTCCTGAACCAACTTCCGGTACCAGGCGGCGCCGCTTGGCATGATGCACGAGGAACTTCGCCAGGACGCCGATTTCGCCTACGTCTATCCCGCGGAGGACCATCCGTTCATGATGGGGATCTACCGGATCCTCCTGAATCTTCCCACCGCCGAAGGCGAATCGGCGCAGCGCCGGATGGACGCGCGCTTCACGTGTCGCAAGATGAAGTTCGTGTTCCCCGCCTACTACGACGACGTCGACGGCCGGGTCACGGAGGCCTTCGAGATCGACGGATTCACGATGGTCATCGTCGGCACTGACGGTCGCGTCGCCTTCCGCACGGACGAAGGACCCTGGTCCTACAAGGTGGGCACGGCCTGGCGGGCCCTCCGCGCGATCGTCCGCAAGAACGCGCCGGCGGTCGCGGCCGACGAGGCGGGGGCCGTGCGGTAGTTCAGTGTTTCGCGCCGGTCTCCGGCGGCCCGGTGATCGCCATGATCTCCTTCAGCGCCGCGTCCCGCACCGCCGCAGTCTTCGCTTCGAGATTCAGCCGCAGTACCGGCTCCGTGTTCGATTTTCGCACGTTGCACCACCAGTCCGCGCACTCGATCGTGATCCCGTCCAGTCGGTCCTGCTTCGACTCCGCGAACTTCTTCGAGATCTTCTCGATCGCCCCGTCCTTGTCCTCGACGTGGAAATTGATCTCGCCCGTCGCGAAATACCGCCGGAGCGGCGCGACGAGCGCCGACGCGGGACGCGAGTCCTGCATCAGCGCGTTCAGCACGTGCACGAACGCGATCATCCCGCTGTCCGCGAACCAGTGCTTCCGGAAGTAGTAGTGCCCCGAAACCTCGCCGCCGAACGGCGCGTTCAGCTTCCGCATCGTCGCCTTCAGGAACGCGTGCCCCACCCGGTCGCGCACCGCCCTCCCGCCGCCCGCTTCCACCTCCTCCTTGACCACCCACGACGACCGCAGGTCGTACACGATCGCCGCGCCCTTCTCCTTCGCCAGGATCTGCCGCGCCACGAGCGCCGTCACGAGGTCGCTCGGAATCCGCTCCCCGCGCTCGTCCACGAACATGCACCGGTCCCCGTCCCCGTCGAACGCCGCCCCCAGGTCCGCCTTCGCCGCCTTCACCCGCGCCACCAGCTCGCGGATGTTCTCGTCCTTGAGCGGGTTGGGTTCATGGTTGGGGAAGCGGCCGTCGGGTTCGAAGAAGAGCCGATCGACGTCGAGCGGCAGTTTCCCGAAGACCCGGTCGAAGAATTTCCCGACCATCCCGTTCGCGGTGTCGACGACGATCTTCAGCCTCCGCGGCGGTCCCGCGAGGAAGTTCAGCACGTGCTTCGAGTACCCGTCGATCACCTCGTTCTGCATGACGAGCCCGCGGTCGCGCGCCGGGCCCGGCGTCTCCTGCATGTCGCCCACGGCGCGCTCGATGTCCTTGATTCCCGCGACCTCGGAAAGCGGGATCGCGTCCTCCCGGCACAGTTTGATCCCGGTGTACTGCGGGGGGTTATGGGAAGCGGTGACCATGGCGCCGCCGCCGTACTTTCCCGTCCCGACGGCGTAGTAGATCATCGGCGTCGTGCACATCCCGATGTCCACGACGTTCGTCCCGGCGTCGGCGATGCCCTTGATCAGCGCGCGGGAAATGGAAGGCGAGGACTCGCGCGCGTCGCGGCCGACCACGATGGTCTTCGTGCGGAGGTAGGCGGCGAGGGCGTGGCCGATGCGCTCGGCGGTTTCTTCGTGCATCTCGGAGGGGTAGATGCCGCGGATGTCGTAGGCTTTGTAGATGCCCATGGGGGATCCTGTTGAAGAATGGATGAAGGGGAGAGTAGACCACAGCCGCAAAGCGCAGTCGAGGGTCGTGCCGTTCCCTTGCCCTTGACCTTGCCCTTGACCTTGCCCTGCAGTTCGAAGGACAGGGCAAGGTCAAGGGCAAGGTCAAGGGCAAGGGGCGGCCCTGACGGGCCGCGCCGGGTGACCTCGGCTCCTCTTGAATCGGAATGTCGGACACCCTAAGATGGGCCCAACTGCAGGACGCAAGGGCCTGCGATTCCCCGTCATCCCTGCCGGACACACGGGCCGGCGAAACACGAGACACGTTACGGAGGTGCCCATGTCCACGTCCCAGAGTCCGTCCCCCGCCCGCCGCGAAACCCCGCTCCTCATCGCCTTCGCGGACATCACACGCTTCATGGTCAACAGCCAGCGCACGCCCGATGACGAGCTGGCCGAACTCGTGAACGCCTATTATTGCCGCGCTGCGTCAATTGTCTCGGGAAGCGGCGGCCGCGTCGTGAAGTTCATGGGCGACGCGATCCTCGCGGTGTGGCCCGAGGAGAAGGCGGGCGAGGGCATCGAGGCCCTCGCCGCCCTCAAGGCCGACACCGACGCCTCCTTCGCGCGCCAGGGCTGGGACTCCCGCCTCGTCGTCAAGGCCCACTTCGGCACCGCCGTCGCCGGCCCGTTCGGCCCGAAAGGCGACGAGCGCTACGACCTCATCGGCAACGCCGTGAACATCGCCGCCACCCTGCCCGCCCGCACGTTCGCCCTCTCGCTCGACGCGTTCCGGAAGCTCTCGCCGGAAGCGCGGAAACGCTTCAAGAAACACACGCCGCCGGTCGTCTACATCCCGGCGGAGGATCCGAGGCCGTAGGACGTCAACCGCGGGCGATCCGGCAGCGGGCGCAGGCGATGAATCTGCCGAGCGGGCGAAAGCGGCCTCCGCAGAGCGGGCACGCCTTCATTTCGCTGTCCGGATCGCCCTCGTTGTCGTGGAACCAGTACAGATAGGTGAGCCTGCGGTGGCCGAGCATGCGACGGAGATCAAGGCCCATCCGATTCACGGCCGATGTCCGTGAAGCCAGTTCGCTGCTCGCCCAGTTCTCGTAGGCACCGGATTGCAGCCACAGCCACTTGATGGAACTGTAGAGTTGTCGCCATGAAGCGATCGCCTGAGCCTCCCTCCAGGTGACGCCGAGTTTTTGGACCTCGATCTCGCCCCGGCACTTGGCGCATGCCACCGGATTCTGCCCGAATCGCTCGATGAGAACGAAGGGACCGCGCCTCCGGCAGCGACACATCTCATCCGAAGGTGTCGGCGGCGGCGGTTTCAGACACTCGAGATAATCGTCCCTCGGCCGGCCCCGCGAGCGGCGGGAACGGTTCGATTTCGCCCGCGTCATCGCAGAAACATCGCTCGAAACCCCGCCTGTTCGAAATGTCGGTCGGCCGTCAGGGCCTCCGTCAGCTTCCGGCGACGCATGATCGAGAAAGAAATGCAGTCCGTAAGCGACCACGATTTGTCGGGGCGGTCAAAGTACATCGCCTGGCCAGCCTTCAGGTGCGACCGGCTCGCGCCGACCACGGTCCAGCGTTCCTCGCAGTGCAGCGTTGAGTCGAGAATCCGATAGAGATGGCGGTGAGAGGGACTGCAGAGCGCATCGGCCACTTCTACGAGGATCCAGTCGCTTGTGACGACTCCCCGGTCGACCTCGCCTGCAAACTCCACGACTCGTTGGTGCGCAACGTCGCCGGGATTCAGAAGGGCAAGAAAGAACCACGTGTCGGCGAAATAGGGAGTCACTTCTTCGGAGTGCCGTGGATGTAGTGATCGTGGTTGTCGGCGAAGTCGCGCGGGAGCCCCTTCGCCAGTCCAGACAGTGACAGCAGGGCCTTACGCAGGCTCAGGATCCCGGAGGCGACCCGCTTCGGTCGCGACGGAGCGCAGCTTTTCGCCCGCGGAGGCTCCGGGCGCCCCCCGCGCGCGACCGCCCGGGCGCCGGCACGTCTCTTCATTTCTCCAACTTCCAATTCTTCGACTGCCCGAAGAACTTGTGCGCATTGTCCCACACGACCTTCTTGATCTCCGCTTCGCTGAATCCGTCCTGCCACATGAGGTCGACGGTTTTCGGGACGGCCAGCGGATCGCTCACGCCCCAGTCGCACGCGCTGTTCATGAGCATCCGGTCGGTGCCGTGCTTCTTCAGCAGGGCCACCATGCGCGGCGGGCTCATCTTGGTGACGGGGTAGATCGTGTGCCCGCAGAAGCATTTCCCGCAGGCCAGAGACATCTCGATGGTCTCCTCGGTGTTGTGATCGATGAGGATGCGTTCGGTCGTGAGGCCCATCTTCTCGATGACCTTGATGGTGCGCTCGGTTCCCTTGGGCTTGTTCACATGCGGCGTATGGATGAGGATCAGCAGCTTGTGCTGCTCGGCGTACTCCATCTGCCGCTTCATGATTTCTTCTTCCGAGTCCGTGATCAGGTCGAACCCGACCTCGCCGATACCCAGGCAGTTCTCCGCGTCGAGGTACTTCCACATGCCCTCGACCGCTTTTTTCGCGCACGCGTTCCGGGCTTCCTTCGGATTCACCGCCAGGAACGAGTAGTGCGTCACGCCGTACTTCTTCGCGCGGCCGGGCTCGAAGGTGGTGATGTGCTTGAAGTAGTCCCAGAAGGACTCGGCGTAGTCGCGGTCGCTGCCGAGCCAGAATCCGGGCTCGATGACGCAGGCGACGCCGGCGGCGGCCATCCTCTGGTAGTCGTCGACGGTGCGGCTGAACATGTGGGCGTGCGGATCAACGATCTTCATCATTCCTCCGGGTGGCTGCGCGGACCTTGGGGCGGCCGCTGGCAGGTGGTAACGGTTCGGGGCCGCTCAAGTTCTCGGGATCAACGCCAATTTTTGCACCGGATGATGGCGTTGCGCGCGTCGTTGAGCTTCGGGTGTTCCGGCCAGGTTTCCACGAACTGCTCGTAGGCGACCTGCGCGTCGTCGCGCCTGCCGGGGGATTCCTCGAGGGCCATCGCCCACTTGAAATGAATGTCGGGGTAGCGGCCGGGATTCTCGGCGTTGTAGGGCCAGTACTTGAGCCAGTTGGCGTAGGCCTTCTCGGCTTCGGGGTAGCGGCCCAGGTAGAAATGCGTATTGCCGACCCGTTCCTGCCATTCGGGCGCCCAGGGTTTATCCTTGTTCTTGGCAACCGCGTCGGCGACCTGGTCCTGGCCCCAGGCGGAGAAGTAGGCGAAAGGAAGGACGAGGAGGAACAGGATGATGGAGCACCACAGGATGGCGCCCTTGTGTTTCGACCACATATCCGGTCTCCTTTAAGTCCCCACCGGAGCGCATTTTACGAACATGGAAGGGGGGTGCGCAAGGCCAGGGCTCGGGAACGCCGGAGCGCCACCGTCACCTGCGGCGCGCGAAGAACTCGCCGACGATGGCGGCGACGGCGGCGAGGAGGAGCCAGGGGGCGAGGGGCGTGCCGGGAAGGTCCGGGGGAAGCGGTCCGGCGGGCGGGCCGGAGAGGGGAGCGAGGAGGTCGGGGCGGGGGCCCGAGGCGGCGTACTCGGCGGGCCACGGGCGGGAGGCGGCGGCGCGGGTCGAGGCGAGGGAGAGGACGAAGCGGCCGGTGCCGGGGCTGCGGAGGCGGGCGGTGAAGGTCGAAGGGCCGGACCGAAGGAGATTGACGCGCTGCGTCAAGAGGTCGGGCTGCGTCAGCTCCGCTTCGAGGGAGGCTTCCTCCGCCGCGGCCGCCGGGCGCCAGGTCGCGACGAGGTCGTCGCCGTCGGTTTCGAGCGAGAGGCGTCCGCCGGCGTCTTCGCGGGCGACGCGGGCGGCGAGGGCGGCGATTTCCGTGCCCCAGGCGGCGCGGTCCTCGATCCAGCCGGGTTCGAGGGCGGAGGCGAACGCCGCGGCGCGGCCGCGTCCGTGGGGGCGCGCGGCGGCGAGCGGGAGACCGCCGGCGGCGAAGATCGTCTCGGCGCCCTCTTTGGCCTCGACGACGTTCGCCTGCGCGACGGGCGGGCGGCCTGCGACGGCGAAGGGGCCGGAGTTCTTGAGCCCCTGCTCGCGCGCGAGGTCCTGGCGCAACAGGTTGGCGAGTTCCGTGAAGTCGGCCATGCGGTAGACGCGGCCCGGCGCGAGCTTTTCGAGGAGCGGCAGGTTGGCCTCCGCTCCCGCGGCGATCGCGGCGACGGTCGCGCCCGCGTCGCGGAGCGCCTTCGCCCTGGCCGCGAGCGCGTCTTCGTCCTCCGCCGGCGTCGACTGTCCGTCGGTCACGAGGACGAAATGCCTCCGTCCGCCCGCGCCCGCCGCGGCGAGTGCGCGGTCCAGCGCCGGCCCGATCTGCGTCTGTCCGCCCGCGTCGAGTTTCTCCAGGGCGCGGAACAGGGAAGCGCGGTCCGTGGTCGGCGGGTGGACGTCGCGCGGGCGGGCATTGAACGCGACGAAGGCGAAGGTCGTGCCCTCGCGCGCGGCCGCGGCGAGGCTGCGAAGTGCGTCGCGGGCCTCCGCGATTTTCGCGCGGCCCGAGGCGGCGGGTTCGTTCATGCTGCCCGAGGCGTCGAGGGCGACGACGAGGGTGAAGCCTTCCTGGGGGGCGGAGCGGACGGGGAGGGCGGGATCGAGCGGGGTATTGCCGTAGCCGCCCGCGCCGAACCCGTCGGGGCCGCCCAGGGCGAGCAGGCCGCCGCCGGACGCGACGTAGCGCTCGAGCGCGCGCGCGCCGTCGCCGCCCAGCTCGGCGGCGGCGACGCCGTCGAGGACGACCGCTGCGTAGAGCGCGAGGTCCGCCGGCCGCGCGGCCCAGTCGACGCCGAACCGCGGATCGGCGGCGAGCGCCAGCTGCGCCGGGCGGCCGGCGTTGGGGGCGAGCACGAGGATGGGAAGGGCTCCGTCGCGGAGGACGGCGGCCTCGTTCCGGTTGTTGGCGGGGACGACGTCGCGGAAGTCGAGCGCTTCGACGGAGGCCTCGAGCCACTCGATCGCGCCCGCGACCGGCGGTCGGGCGAACGCGACGCGCGCGGGCTGGCCGGCCTCGAGGAGGAGCTCGCGCGACTCTCCGCCGAGCGCCACCTTCGCGCGCGTCGGGAAGGAAGAGGACACGGTGACGACGGCGTCGAACCGCTCGCCCGCGCGCACGCGGCCCGGCGCCTCGACGCGATCCACGCGCGCGTCGGCGATGCGCGCCGCGCCGCACGTCAGCGTCCGCACGGCGAATCCGCGCCGGCGCGCCGCGGCCGCGGCGACCGCGCCGTCCGGACCCGTCGCGCGTCCGTCCGATATCACGACGATCTCGCCCCGGGAGCCTGACGGGATCAGCCCCGCGGCCGCCTCGATTCCCTCGCCGAGACGCGTCGCCTCGCGGCCGGGACGGGAACGGACTCCTGTGAGTACAAGGAGCGCCTCGCGGGCCGACGGCGCCAGCTCCGTGAGAGCCCCTTCCCCGAAAACGACCGCCGCGATCCGGTCCCGCTCGCCGACGTCCGCCGCGTCGCGTTTCGCCAGCGCCAGAGCCTCGCCCGCGCCGCCGACGCTGGCCGAGCCGTCGAGGACGTAGACGCGGCAGAGGGGCGCGGGACCGGCCTGACCGAGCCGGGGGCCCGCGATCGCGGCGACCGCGAGCGCCGCTGCCGCCGCGCGCCAGGCGACGGCGCGCCGGGACGCCACCGCCGCCGCGAACGCGGGGAGGAGCAGGAGGAACGCCCAGGGGTGGTCGAAGCTCATCGGATTGGAAACGGGCCGCGCGCGAACGGGCCCACTTCCATTATCGTCGTCCGGCCCGGGCGGGCGTGTGCTAGGATGCCGCGATGCGCATCGGGCTTTTCCTGTTCCTGTGCGTCCTCGCGGTCGCCGGCGGACTCGGCTGGGGCGCCTGGGAATACCAGAAGGACACGAAGACCCCCGTCCGCCAGATCGTCGACGGGATGCGCGGCGCCGCGGCGGGGCTGAACCAGGACGGCGGGAGCCAGCCGGCGGATCCGGGAAAGACCGATCCGGGCGCGGGGCAGCCGAACATCAAAAATCCGCCGGACAAGCCGGATCCGGGCAAGCCCGACCCCGGCAAGCCGGTGACCCCCGAACCGACCCCGGTCGGCGGCTCCGATCCCGCCATCGTCGCGATCGTGGACGAGGGGAAGCGCCTCTACGCCGAGGGCCAGTACGGCCCGGCGAAGCGGAAGTTTCTGCAGGCGCTGTCGGGGCGGCTCGCCCCCGAGGAGTTGCGGAAGGTCGAGGTCCTGCAGCGCAACGCCGCCCTCTTCCTGAATCTCATCGACCAGGTGAATCCCGGCGACATCCTCCCGGTCGACCGCCGCGGCACGGTCTATCTCACCAATGGCGGCGTCATCACCGGCGTCATCGAAAAGGAATCGCCCTCGGGAATCGAAATCCGCAAGGACAACGGCATCGTCGCGCGCTTCAGCATGGTCCAGGTCGACCGGATCGAGAAGCAGACGAAGGAGGCGGTGCTGGCCGCGCTCGAGAAGGAGTATGCGGCGCGCGTGGAGGGAATGGGGCCGAAAGGGACCGGGCTCGACTACTACGAGCTCGCGGTCTTCTGCATCAAGAACCAGATGACCGACCGCGTGACGCCGCTTCTCGAAAAGGCCGTGACGCTGGACCGGAACGTGATGGAAGCGGCGACGGAGACGAAGGCGAAGCTGCTGTACGACACGTTCGTGTATCTGGAGCGGAAGGGGAAGTCGGAGGCGGCGGAGGCGAAGCGGTCGGAGTTGCTGGCGAAGTTTCCGGGATCGCGGTATGCGAAGCTGGCGGGGCAGCGGACGATGGTGGCGGCGAAAGATCCGCCGAAGGTGCCAGTGAAGCCGGTGGATCCGCCGAAAGATCCCCCGAAGGACCCGCCCAAGGATCCGCCGAAGGATCCGCCGGTCGATCCTTCGGACCCTGGTGGCGACCATCCGCCGGTGGAGGGTGGCGTGCCGGTCTTCGGCAACACGCGGGTGGCGGACCTTGTGAACAAGGGAAACGTCGCCTACGACGAGGCGATGATTCACCTGGAGAAGACCTTTGACGACGCGACGAAGGATCCGGACGCGGAGAATCTGAAGGCGCTGGCGAAGTTCAAGGAAGCATGCGCGGCCTACGAGCAGGCGGTCGAGATCGAGCCGAACAGCGCGTGGCTGAACGAGCGGCTGCGGCAGGCGGGGGAGAACAGGGTCATGTGTTTCCTTGCGGCGAAGAGTCGGAAGTAGCGCGAGGCGGCGGTTCTCCGGGATGGCCATAAGCCACAAGCCATAAGCGGCGCGGGGCCAATGCCGCCGGCGATTCGCGACGCTTTTCGCGGGAGTTGCAGGACCGCATCGCCTGCGTGAAGTCCATCTCGAGCGAGATCGCGCGCGAAGCGCGCGCCTTATGGCTTATGGCCTATGGCTTATGGCTCGTACTCCGCCCCTTCCCGATTCTCCCCGCCGCATGTATTCTTCCCGCATGACCACCATCGTCGCGGTCCGCAGGGACGGCCAGGTCGCGCTCGGAGGCGACGGCCAGGTCACGCTCGGTGGCACTTCCATCAAGCACCAGGCCGCCAAGATCCGGCGGGTCGGCGAGGACAAGGTGCTGGTGGGATTCGCGGGCTCGACGGCGGACGCGTTTTCGCTGCTCGACCGGTTCGAGGGGATGCTGAAGAAATTCCAGGGGGCGGTTCCGCGGGCGTGCATCGAGCTGGCGAAGGAATGGCGGAGCGACCGGCTGTTGCGGCGGCTCGAGGCGATGCTCGTGGTGGTGGACCATGAGAACACGCTGATCGTTTCGGGGACGGGGGACGTGCTGGCGCCGGACGACGGGGTGGCGGGGATCGGCTCGGGGGGGGCGCTGGCGATGGCGGCGGCGCGGGGGATGGTGAAGCACTCGAAGCTGAAGCCGGCGGACATCGTGCGCGAGGCGCTCAAGATCGCCGCGGAGCTGGACATTTACACGAACGCGAACATCCAGGTCGAGGAGCTGTAGGCGCACCGCCATGTCCGAGCTCACGCCGCGGCAGATCGTGATCGAACTGGACCGCTACATCGTCGGCCAGGGGGCGGCGAAGAAGGCGGTCGCGGTCGCGGTGCGCAACCGCTGGCGCCGGCAGCAGCTGCCTCCCGACCTGAGAGACGAGGTCATGCCGAAGAACATTCTCATGATCGGCCCGACCGGCGTCGGCAAGACCGAAATCGCGCGCCGCCTCGCCGCCCTCACGAAGGCGCCCTTCCTCAAGGTCGAAGCCTCGCGCTACACGGAGGTCGGCTACCACGGGCGCGACGTGGAATCCATCATCCGCGATCTGACCGAGATCGCCGTCCAGCTCGTCCGCGCCGAACGGCTCGCGGAAGTCCGCGAATCCGCCGAGCGCGCCGCCGAGGACCGCCTCCTCGACATCCTGCTCCCGGAGCCGCCGCGCCGCGTCGGACTCGAGGCCGCAGGCGACCGCGAACGGCACGAGGCGCACCGCGAGAAAATGCGCGGAATGCTGCGCGGCGCCGAGCTCGACGAACGGCTGGTTGAAATCAGCATGGAAGAGCGTCCGCAGGCGATGATGCAGGCGTTCTCGAACCAGGGATTCGAGGAGTACGGGATCGACTTCCAGACCATGATGGGCAATCTTTTTCCGGCCAAAAACGTCTCCCGGAAGCTGCCGGTGCCGGAGGCGCTCAAGATTCTGCAGGCGCAGGAAGCGGAGAAGCTTCTCGACCGCGACAAAATCCTGCGCGAGGCCGTGAGCCGCGCCGAGAACCAGGGCATCGTCTTCATCGACGAGATCGACAAGATCGCGGTCCGCGAGGGAACGCAGCACGGGCCCGACGTCTCGCGCGAGGGGGTGCAGCGCGACCTGCTCCCGATCGTCGAAGGCGCGACCGTCATGACCCGCTACGGCCCCGTCCGCTCGAACCACGTCCTCTTCATTTCGGCCGGCGCCTTCTCGATCGCCAAGCCCAGCGACCTCATCCCGGAGCTCCAGGGGCGATTCCCGATCCGCGTGGAGCTGTCGCCGCTGGGGGAAGCGGACTTCCTGCGGATCCTGACCGAGCCGAAGAACGCGCTGACGCGGCAGTACGCGGCGACGCTCAAGACGGAGGGGGTGTTCGTGACGTTTGAAAAGGACGCGCTGGAGGAAATGGCGGCGTTCGCGGCGCGGGCGAACGCCACGATGCAGAACATCGGCGCGCGGCGGCTGCACACGGTGCTGGAAAAAGTTCTGGAGGAGGCGTCCTTCGGAGCGCCGGACGAGGTGAGCGGGAACCTGGTGGTGGACAGGAAGTATGTGCAGGAGAAATTGAAGGGGCTGATGGAGGATGAGGATTTGAGGAGGTACATTCTCTGAGGGCAATTTTGAATTTTGAATTATGAATTATGAATTTGAGACTTCGAAAGAGCGTCGCGTGTGGCCGCAGGCACAATTCAAAATTCAACATTTAAAATTCACAATTGTCCTTAGACGTCCAGCTCTCGCTTACTGAATGTGCGTCTCATAAACCGTATTCCATCCCCTCAACGCCTCCACCTGCCCCTCATCCAGGTCCAGCTGCTCCAGGATCTTCCGCTGCGCGGCGATCATCCCGTCCAGGCTCCGGTTGCGCCAGGCGGCCCAGTCCGCCCGCTGGCCCGAGGCTTTCGCCGCGTCCCTCTCCTTCTGGATCGCCTCCGCCTCGCGCTGGTATGCGTCCAGGATCGGCCCGAGTTTCATCCTCTGGTCCTCGCGGAGCTGAAGGACCCTTCCCCAGTCCTCGGTCCAGATCCGGCGGATGTCCTCCGAGCTGCGCGCGCCCCACCCCGAGTACGCAGGCCCGTATTCCGGGAGATTCTCGTCCCAGATGTCCTCGAGCCCGTCCACCGCTTCCGCCGCCGGGTCGGGCAGGCCGTGCCTCAGGGCGCGCGTGAACCCGTCGCCGATCCGTTCGATCTCCCGCGCCCGCTCGACGCCCAGCATCTCCCCGCGCTTCGCCGCGAGCGCCTCCCACGCGGCCCGGTTTTCCGCGAGCGTCGCCTCGAGCAGCCGGCGTCCCTCGGCGTCGAGCGGCGGGTCCTGGCCTTCGAGCAGCGCCGCCGCGAGTGCGGGCCAGCCGTCGGGAGAAGCGATCATTTCGGCGGGTGGAATGCCTTTTTCGCGCGCGAGTTTCCGGACGAGCGCGACGATGTCGAGGCCGAGCTCCTGCGACTCGGGGCCTTCGTCCGCCGGGATGCGCCCGAGTTTCTTCACGATGGCCCGGAACCGTGCTGCGACCGAGGGCCAGGAGGGCTCTTCCGCGGCGTCCGCGCCAGGCGGTTTCGCCTCGCCGGGCGCGGCCGACTTCCGCTTCAATTCCTCGATCTCCGCCTGTGCGCCGGCCAGCGCCTTGCGGAGGCTCTCCGTCTCTGAGGGACCGCCGGCGGGTGCGGCCGCACCGGGACCGGCGGCCGCTTCGGCGGCGCGCGCAGGCTCGGGGGAGGGGTCGCGGCGATCGAGGAGCTTGAAAAGGACGGCCGCGGTGACGGCGCCGAGCAGAAAACCGATGACGAGGCCGCGTCCCATGTCATGATTCTACCCATGAAGACCGCGGTTCTGTTCTGCCTGCTCGCGCTTCCGGCCGCCGCCGACGGAATCGTCGCCGGAGCGGCCGCCGCAGAGGTCGAGGTGCCTCGCGTGGCGCTCGACCGGGCACGCAAGCTCGACGTCCTCTTCGGACACCAGTCCGTCGGGGGCAACCTCCTGGACGGTCTCGCCGCGCTCGCCGGCGAGGACGAGGAGCGATTCGGCGTCGAGCGCGCCGAAGATCCCGCGCCCGAGTGGTTCGAGGAGCACGACGGCTGGGGGGATTTCTACGCGGGCGAAAACGAGGACCCGTTCGGGAAGATCGAACATTTCCGGCGGAAGATACGCGACGAGGGTTTCGGCAAGCGAGTGGCGGTCGCCTCCGTCAAGCTGTGCTGGATCGATTTCGCGGGGAAGCAAGGGGAGGCGAAGCGGACTTTCGAGAAGTACCGGGACGCGATGGAATCGCTGGAGAAGGAATTTTCGAAGGTGAAGTTCGTGTGGTGGACGGCGCCGCTGAAGACGGCGGAGAACGCTACGCGGCACGAGTACAACGAGATGGTGCGCGGTTACTGTTCGGAGAAGGGGAAGGCGCTGTTCGACATCGCGGACCTGAGCGCCCGGGACGGGTCGAAGCCGTCGGGGAGGTCGCCGGTGCTGCTCGCGAAGTATGCGGAGGACGAGGGGCATCTGAATGAACAAGGTCGGATGCGCGCGGCGAAGGCGTGGTGGTGGTTGATGGCAAGGCTTGCCGGATGGGACGGTAAGTCCGCTGGAAAATAGCGGCGCGACGCGCCGCCCCTTACCCTTGACCTTGCCCTTGACCTTGCCCCGCCGTCCGCCGTTCCGGCACCGGGTCGTATCCGAACCCTCCCCACGGATGACACCGGAGCAGCCTCCTCAGCCCGAGCCACCCGCCGACGAACAGCCCGCGCTTCTGCAGCGCCTCCAGGCAGTACGCGCCGCAGGTCGGCTGGAACCGGCACACGTCGGGCATGATCCGCGACAGCGTGACACGATAAACCCACACGAACCCGATGCAGATCCACCGCACCGGCTCGAAGGGCCATTCGTACCACGGGACGCGGCTCATGGCTTCGGCGGCTCTTCCGCCGGCGGTACGGCCTTCTGTGCGAGCTTCACCAGCGACGCCGCGACCTCGGCGAGCGTCAGCTTCTCCGTCTTCCGCGGGAGGAACAGGTAGTCCCAACCGCTCGCAAGCTTTTCGCGGTTGAGCCGGAACGCTTCCCGGATCAGCCGCTTGATGCGGTTGCGCGCCGGGGCCGTGCGCACCTTGCGTCCGACGACGATTCCGAGGCGCGGGCGGCCGAGGCCGTTCAGGCGCGCGTGGAGCTGGAGGACCGGGTCCTTCGCCTTGTGCGGCGACTCGAACGCCGCGTCGAACTCGGAGCGGCGGGTCATGCGCAGCATCTTGGGGTAGCCGGCCCAGGGCATGGCGGGAAGGTAGCATGAATACCGGGGTGGCGGGGAGAAGCGCGAGGCCCTCTACTTCTGATTGATCCTCCGCCCCCGCGCCCGTACCTTTCTGGCGGAACTTCAGGAGCCGGGAATGAGCGTCGTCTCCGTCTGCCGGAATCACCCGGACCGCCCTGCCACGGGACTTTGCGTCCGCTGCCGGGCGCCGATCTGCCCCGACTGCACCACGAAGGTCCAGGGCATCAACCACTGCCTGAACTGCCTCTCCCAGCGCGCGAAGCCGAGCGCGACGGCGGTGTTGCGGCCGTCGCGGACGCTCGCGCCGGCGGGGGCCGCCGGGGCGCTCGCGTTTTTCTGGATCGTTTTCGACCGGATCGGCGCCTGGCTGGCCTCCGGCTGATGAAATCAACCGTCCTGCCGCTCACGCGCAGCCTCGGCCCGCTCGAGATCCTCGACGCCGCCGTCTGGTTCGCGCGCGACCATTTCGCGGCCTGGGCGGTCACCGCCGCGGCGGCGCCCCTCGCGTTCGCGCTCGCGCTCACCGGATACGTCACCGCCTGCCTCCGGCTCGCCGACGCGCCCGGCCGCGACGCCGCTTCAAATCTCATCGTCCACGGCGGCGCGGCCATCGTCGCGGCGCTCTTCGTCGCGCGCGGGCTCTCGCACGCGGCGGCGATCGAGTTCGTGCGCGCGGAAGTCTACGGCGAAAGGCGCACACCGGAGGGATGCTGGCTGCCCGCGCTCCGCCGCGCCGCCGACCACGCCTTCTTCGTCGGAGGCCTCTCCGTCATCCAGTGGCTCGGCCTCGCCGCCGGCATCTACCCGGGCCTCGCCTGGCTCAACACCAACGGCCTCGCCCAGTCCGCCGCGATCTTCGAAGACCTCCCCGCGCCGCGCGCCCTGCGCCGGTCCCGCGAACTCATGAAAGGCAACATCGCCGGCATGGGCGTCTGGGCAGGCCTCTTCCTCGCCTGGCTCGTCCTCTTCGCCAACGCCCTCTGCTTCGGCGCCTTCATGCCGGACATCGTGCGCTCCTTCCTCGGCCTCAGTTTCCCCCGCATCGAGCACCTCATCTCCCCACGGAACGGCACGTTCGTCATGATGTCCGCCGCGTGCACCTGGGCGCTCACCGACGCCCTTCGCGCCGTCGCCTTCGCCATCCTCTACATGAACGCGCGGATTGAGCGCGAGGGAAGCGATCTTCATGCGCGGCTGGAGCACGGGAGCGAGCGGCGGCGCGTCGAGCGTCCGGAGGCGGCGCATGCGTAGCGCGCTGGCGATCGCCGAAATCCTCTTCGCCGCCGCCTGCGCCGTGCAGGCGCAGGAGGACCCGGGCGGCGGGAAACCGGATCCGGCGGAAGAGGGGCGGGTGCGGGACGAACTGGACCGGGTGCTGCGCGAGCGGACGAACCGCGGCAAGCTCGACCGCGATCTGGCGGAGTGGAAGCGGAGCGGGCGGGTGCCGAGGGAGGGCGAGGGGGGTGGGAC
>JACPRD010000205.1 GCA_016190145.1 Planctomycetota bacterium
CTCCCGCCCTGCCTTTCTTGCCACGCAGCCCCTCCGCTGCCAGAATCACCCTTCTCACCACTCACAAGAGGCCCCCCCATGAAGAAACCCGCGCTGGCCGCCGCGTTCCTCTTCCTCGCCTCCCTCGCCCAGGCCCGCGACCCCGAATGGGGCGGACTCGGTGCGGTGGCCGTCAGCCCCGACGGCAAGACGATCTGCGTCGGCGGCGACAACCGCGTGCTGTACGTCGTCGCGGCCGGATCGCACGAGGTCCGGCAGCGCATCTGGGTCAAAGCCCGCGTGGGCGCGCTCGCGTTCAACAAGGACGGATCGCGGCTCGTGCTGGAGGACGACGACGAGGTCCTGCATTTCTTCGACACGTCGAACTGGAAGGAACTCTCGACCGTCGCCGACGCCGGCGACTGCTCGTTCGCGCCGGGCGCCGACCTGCTCGCCGCGGTCGGAAGCCGGCCGAAACCCTGCATCCGCTTCCTGTCCATGACCGACGGCTCCGAGAAGGGCAAGGCCGAGCTCGCGGCGCGCCCCCTGTGCGTCGGTCTCGACGCGGCGGGCGCGAAGGCGGCCGTGCTCACGGAGATCAACCCGAAAGAGTCCGAAGAGAAGAAGCTGGAATCATCCGCGATGCCGAAGGACCTGAAAGGCGCCGCGCGGAAGGACTGGACGCAGCGGAACGACGGCAAGACGTCGACGCTCTCGTGGTTCGAGGCGCCGACGGGCAAGGCGGGCGCGTCGTCGAAGGTGTTCTACAGCGTCTACGGGCGCGTGCACATGTTCGTCGCGGGCGGCGCGGCGCACGTCGTGACCTACGACGACGCCTGCGTCCGGATCCCGGAGTCCGGCGAAGCGACGATCTACGAGATCACCGGCTCCTACAACTACGGCCGCGCCTCCGCGCCCGACGGGAAGACGGTCGTGGGCGGCGGCCTGCGCTCCGGCGCCATCGGCGCGCCGGGCGAAGAGACGTCGAAATTCCAGGTCGATTCGCTTCCCGGCTGGCCCGAGTATTACGCGGGCTTCGCCTTCGCGCCCGACGGGACGTGCTACGGCGTGACGAGCGCGAGCCGTCTCGTCAAGATCACGAAAGACGGGAAGATCGAGGCCGCAGTTCCGATCTACTGAAAGCTCGTTCCTGGTTACTCGTTACTCGTTTCTCGTTTCGTTCAGCCACGCGTGACGGAACGAGAAACGAGTAACGATGAACGAGGAACTCCGCCTCCGCGCCCCCCTTCTCCCACCTAACCCGGTTGCACCGGTGCTTGCGGCGCGGGCGGATTCCCTTCGCCGGGCGCGGGCGGGACCAGCCGGCGGCGAATCCACTCCGAGCGGGGCTTCCGCGAGGACGACGCCTGCTGCTCGATGGCCCGGGCTTCCTCGGGAGTGACGCGCACCTGGATCAGGACGGACTTCGCTTCGCCGGACTTCAGTTTCGGGCGGCCGGGGCCGCGTTTCTTCGGTTTCGACATGGCCCCACTCTAGCACCGGGGTTATGCGATTACAAAAATTTTCGGAAGAGGCCTTGACGGCGCCTGAATCTGTCATATATTTATATTACAACAATCATACAGAAAAGGAGAACAGCCATGGCCGCGCTCGGAGTCCTCTTCATCGTCGCCGGTCTCATCGTCGCCGCCTGGGGAAATATCTGGTTCCTCGTCATCGCCTTCAAAGAGTCCGCCCTCTGGGGCCTCGGCTGCCTCATCGTCCCCTTCGTCTCCCTCATCTACCTCGTCATGCGCTGGCAGGAATGCTGGCGCGCCTTCGCCCTCAACGCCGTCGGCATCGCCGTCTTCTTCGGAGGCATGGTCATGCTCGGCGCGAGCGAAGCCGCCGACGCCGCGCAGATGCCCATGGAAGAACCGCCGCCCGTCGAAGTCACCCAGTAAGCCGGGCCGAGGAGATCCGTTCGGACCGTCGGAGGCCTTCGCCGGCCCGGCTACCCTGAGCGAGCCCGAAGGGCGAGTCGAAGGGAGCGAGCCCGCCCGCCCCGAGCGAGCGAAGCCGTTCGACTCGCTTCGCTCGCTCACGTTGGTCGAGTCGAGGGGGCAGGGCGAGTCGAAGGGTGCCGTACTCCGGGTCAAGACCGGTCGGAAGGAAATTACCCAATTCCGCTTATCCGAACCCGGGGGGATCGGAAGAAGGACGGGGCCCCTTGCGCGGCGGCCTGACGTCCTCTCCGGTCCCCCTTTTCCGCTTGCCCGCGCGGGACGGTGGATCGGAGCGGCCAGATTCTCCATCACCGGCGCACCAGTCGCTGAATCCCCGGAGTCCGCGCGGCGAGCACGGATCTGGTAATCTCTTCAACAATTGCTGGAGTCCGCCTGCGAAGCTGGACTGCAATTCGCGAAGAGGGGGAATCCCGACATGACCGGAGTCCCGGCCCCCGTGCCGGCCACCTCCCACGGCGGATTTCCGCCGATGCGTGCGCACAAGCCCTTCTGCGAAGCATGGGCCGTCTTCCTCTTTCTGCTCCTCTTCCGAAATGTCGGCGAATGTCAGGCCCGGGAACCCGACTTGATCGATCCCGCAGCGGGTGATGCCGGCGCCGTCGAGCTGACGCCTTTGACGGATGAGAAGTTCTGCCTCCCGGGCGGATGCAGTCAACTCGCATGGTGCGAGAACGGCTTCGTTTTCGCCGCCGCCAGAGGCCGGCGCACCATCGAAGTCATGGAAACCACAACGGGCGGGCTGGTGCGCGTCCTGTCGGTCGAAGACGGACTCCTCCGTTGCTGCGCGATCGTGGGTGTTCCCCCCAGGCTGTTCGCTGCGGGAAACGGGCCTTCGGTGGTCGAGTGGGATCTGGATACCGGCATGGAGATCGCTCGACACCCGATTCCGCTGAGAGGAGTCGGGCACATGGCGAAAAACCCGGTGAGCGGCGACCTCCTGCTGACGGGCGGCGGGATGGGCATCCTGCGCGTGGGCGGCAAGACGCCTTCGTTCGAGGCCCTCCCGACCCAGGGTCGAGTGATCGCGCGGTCCGAGTTTTCCCGCGACGGGAAGCGTCTGCTCGCGCGTGACGTGGACGGCGGCATGCGAGTTCTCGAAGCGGTCGCCCCTTTTCGCTGTCTCTGGGAGGGACCGGCGCCGGGCGTCCTCTACGGCGCCGGCGGCGACCTCGTGGTCCGGTCGGGGGACGACCTTCAGATTCACCGGATCGGCGCCGAGGACCGCGTCGAGACCCTGCCTGGACTCGGCGCCCACGTGGAGGGTCTCTGGATCTTCGTGGGCGGAAGCCGGGTGCTGGCCCGGACCGACGACGCCGAACTGGTCGAACTCGACCTGGCGAATCGGTCGAGAAAGCCGCTTGGTTTCGCCGACGTCGTCGCGGAAAGCCTCGTCGACGGCCGGATCCTCACCGCGTGCACCCACGGCGCGGTCACCCTCCGTGAAGCGGAGTCAGGAAAAGTCCTGCGCGAAGCGACCGTGGTGCCGGGTCCCGTGACCGCCTTCCCGCCGGGAACGCAGTCCGGTCGAATCGTGCTCGGCACGAGGAACGGTTTCGTCGTGCGATTCGACGCCGCAGCCACGACGCGGGAGACCTGGCGGACCAGCCTGCTCGAACCCCGCCTCGACACCAGGAGCCGGCAGGACGGCGGCCGCATCGTCGCCGTGGGATCGCCGCGTCGAAAAACGGAACTCCCCTGGTGGACTTCGGACTCGGCCGATCTTGTGTCGCCACGGCAGGCCCTGGGCGGCCTCCCCCTGATCGCCGTGTCCAGCCGGCCGGCGGACGACTCGACGCAGGTGCTCGATGTTTCCGGAAGAATCGCGATCCTGCGAAGAGGCGATATCGAGAGATTCGTGCAGATCGAATGCGGGCACAACGGGCCTGGCGACGGCGCGATCAGCACGGACGGGATGGCCTGCCTCGCGGCGCTGAGCAACTTTCGTACGGTTCATCTCGACATCGCCACGGGTCGGCAGACCGAACTGTCGCAGGGATTCGGTTCCTCCGTCCGCGCCCTGATGTTCTCCCCCGACGAGACGCGAATGGGCGCACTTCTCTGGTCGGGTGAGATCGTCCTCTGGAAACATGAGAAGCGTGTTCCGCAATTCCAGTCCCGCTTCAGCATCAAAGGCCTCGAGGCGTTCTCGTTCTGCCGCTGCGGGAAGCACGGCTACGGCGGCACCCGCACGGGATTCGTGGTCGTGGTCGACCTCGAGTCCCGCCGCATCCTCCGTCGTTCCCGCCAACTCCGATGCGAAGTCGGCGCCGTCGGAGTGGCTCCGCCGCAGGACGGGCGCGACCGGCCGTGCGGCGCCATCCTCGTAGGGTTGATGGACGGCGAGGTCTTTGTCGAAAGGTAGGACCGCATTTCCGAGCCCGCGTCTCTCGTCCGGGACAATTTCACCGACAGGATTGCACCCCATGAACACGACTCGGCGCAATTGGTTCGCATACGGGAGATCTCTCAGGTGTCGGACGCCACAACTCAGTCAGTCCCGAACATCAGATCTCGAGTCCTCGCACTGGTTTACGACATCCGTGGCGTGGACGCAAAGAATACCAAAGGCAATGCGAGACGACGCGCGGATCTCCATTAACCCTGACGTCGGCAACGCAGCCACGAGTAGGCCAGCGCACCAACCATGCCTGCCAACAGTGTATCGAGCATCAGATCGAATATGATCAAGCCCCTGTTCCAGTCTCGCGAATGCTTATACACATGCATAGCGAGAAGAGCCGCAACCTGGAAGGTAGACAACAGCATCTGAGCGAGACTGTCCTTACCCCCACGGCTCTCAGCCACGACTGGGAACCCTCCACAGCGCCACGTTACTACGGTACCTGAATTGTGGCTCATCCGACTAACGCGTACTTTGTGAGGTGAAGGGCCATGATCTTGAGCTTGAAGAACTCGGTGTCTCTGAAACCGTAGGCCTGTCGCTGCATGACCCGGATCTTGGTATTGGTGCCCTCCAGGGGGCCCGTGGAGATCGGGTGGTCGTAGTAGGCGAGGAGGCCCGTTCGGTGTGTCCGGAGGGTGTGGGCGAACTTGATCAGCATCTTGACGCCGGAGGCCTCGGCCCGGGCGCACCAGTCTGTGAGGAACCTGGCGGCGGCGGCCTTGCTGCACAGGAGCCAGAGGCATCGGAGATCCTCGCGCATGTAGTAGGCCGTGGCGAGCGGCTTGTTGATGCGCAGAGCCTCCTCGAGCCGCTGCTTCTCGTTGTGCTTCGGCTGGAGGTTTTCCGGGTTCTTGAGCAGGATCCAGCGCGTTCCCTTGAGCGCCTTCTTCTGCATCTTGTCGGTGACCTCGCGGTAGATGTCGCGGCGGAGATCAGAGAGCTTGTCGTTGAACAGCTTCACGACGTGGAAGTGGTCGAAGACGATCTTCGCCCGGGGAAGCTCCCTGGAAACGGCTTCGATGAAGGCTGGAGACATGTCCATCGCCACGGCCCGCACCCGAGCTCCGGAACTTCTCAGGCTGCGCCAGAACGGTCCCAGCGCCGCCGCTCCCTTTCCATCGCCCACGAACAGCACGGCGCCGGTCAGCAGATCCAGAACGACGGTCAGGTAGCGGTGGCCCCGGCCGATCGAAATCTCGTCGATGGCGATCTCCTTGATCCCCTTCAGCCGGGGACGGGTAAAGCGCTTCTTCAAGTACCGCTTCTGGATGTCCTTGATCGTGTCCCAGCTCACGCCCAGATGCTGCGCCACGTCCAGGATCGTCATGCGCCGCGACAGATCCAGCGCGTACCGCTCGAACGCCCGGGTGTACCTGACCTTGGGCTCCGCGAACCCGAGGCTCACCTGCCTGATCGACTCGCAGCGATAGCAGAACACCCGCTGAACCTGCAGGGAGATCCACGTCTCCTTCCTCCCGATGGGGACCGTCCGAAACACGCGCGGCACCCTGCCACGGCAGACCACCGCGTAGGACCCGCAGACGGAACATCGGAGATCCTTGTCGACGTGTGCCACTTGGAGGATGACCTTCCCCCTCTTGAACCGGGTTGCCTCATGCTCGTACCCCCTCAGGCCAAAGGCCTGATACAGTAGCGACGTGGACATGCGTTGCCCTCCAGGTGAACTCTCGCAAGTCCAACTGTGGCAACCATGTCCACACCTCGTCTACCGGAAGTACGCGTTTACCGGATGAGCCTGAATTGTGAAGTCGAGCGCTAATGGCCTTCGAGGCAACTTGTGAAAGCACTCCACCACGAAAACCCTTAGGTGATCACTCCCCCATAGAGCACCGATTGCATGCATGGTTTCGGGGAAGAAGGAAAGAATTCGCCGCCTCTTTCGTTCACGCACTTCTAGCTCCTACCTCTTCTTGATTTTCGCGGCCTCCTCAGCGGGTCCGACGAGCGCGCGGAACATTGCGGTTTCCAGTTCGTCCCGCAGCCTTTCGAGATCCCGCTGATCAGACAGGGACGAGATGCGGAGGAGTTGGTGGCAAAGCTGGACCAGTTCCTCATTGACCTCCTCGGTGATCGCCTTGCTTGCCGTAGTCTCCGCCGCCTGACGAATCTCCGCTTCGGCAACACCCGGATTCTCCTTACGAAGTCCTCGAGCCACCTCGTCGATCCGCCGCCTGCCGACGTCGGCGAGCCGATCCCTTTCCTCCCGGGGCCAGAGCATCTCGAGCAGAACGGGAACGATCTGGAGACATCTGCTTGATCTCTCGACCAAGTCTGAGCAGCCCCTCATCTCAGTTTCGAACAAGTTCAGCGCAAAGGTGGAGCACCAACTTCTCCATGCTTTGCTTTGAGATAGCTCTCCTGAAACATCAAATAGCCACTCGTCCAATGCGCTATCCATTTGAGCATCTAGCAGGCGCACCGAAACTGCTTCTCCTGCCCTGATTGTCCGGCCGCACTCAATCAGCATACCCGTTTTGGAATCGATGAGAAAGCTCCCGGCTGAATCAGAGGTTCTAACACAATTGCCCACGATTTCGACAGAGTTGTGAGATGTCGACTCCAGGCGATCAAGCCACCCAAAGGGCCATGGTTCGCCATGGCGGAACCGGAGCGAGAAAACCAGTTCCAGATCTGGAGAAAAGGGCTTCCCTCTGAGTAGTACTTCGATGCCCCAATTGACCTCGGAAGGTCCTAAATCACTGGTGGGATATGCGATTGGTCTGCTCGCACGAAGGTCGGATAAGGCGGAGAGCAGGGGTGCGACATCGACTTGCCCGACTGTGCGCCGATCATTTTCATGGATGCCGACGAAGTACATTCTTGACCCGACACCGATCGCTCCATTCCAATACCCCGTCCTGTCATAGTACCGCCAATAGGCAACGCGTCCGCGTTGCTCGAACGCAAGAACGACCTCGTCAAACTTGGCGCCATCGATGCCATAGCGAGCCCGCAATGTGCGCCATCGAGTGCTGCCGGCCAGGCAGTCCGCGATGGCACCCCGCACACTCTCTTCGTCCTGGCGCTTGTCTCCTTGTGGCGGCTCCGGATTCTGCGCACAGCCGGCGACCAGAATCAGTGGCACAAGGAACATCCGCCAAATCGAACCTTGCCCTCGGAACCGGTCGACCGGAGCTTGTATTGACACTTTCGCTTCCCCCACTCGACATCAACGACGGCTCTAACCCAACCAGGGAGGCCTCTTCCGGGTCACCTCCTCTTCCGCGCAATCTAGTGGGCGATGGCGGATTCGAACCACCGACCCGCTGCGTGTAAAGCAGCCGCTCTGCCGCTGAGCTAATCGCCCCGGGTTGAGAAGGGAGGACGGGCCGGCTCGCGCGATCGGGGGCACGGGCGCGAAGGGCTGCGCCCGGCCCCCGACCGCACTCGCCGTCCCGCCCTCCCTTCCCAACCCGGGTGAGATGATAACGCGGATACGGCACGGATGGACTGGTAGGATTCGACCGGGGAAAGAAAGAGGTCGCTTCGAACGTATTCCTCTCAGACTCTTACCGGAGATCTTCCATGCGAATCCTTGCCGCCGCTTGCCTGCTCGCGCTCGGTCTCTCTGCGGCCGCCGACGAGCTGGACGACCGGGTCGTGCAGACGCTCAAGAACTCGACGCGGCCGGCGAGCACGGAGAAGGCGGATGGGCTGATGCGGGAGAAGAAGTGGGTAGAGGCGGCGAGGGCGTACGTGGACCATGTGGCGCGGCGGCCGGACGATGCGGGGGCCTGGTACAACCTCGCGTGCGCGCTCTCGCGGGCGGGGCGGCAGGGGTCGGCGGCGAATGCGCTTCAGGGGGCGTTTCTGGCGGGGTATTCGGATCTGGAGCACGTGAAGGCGGATCCGGACCTGGCGGCGCTGAGGGGGTCGAAGGGGTACGAGATGGCGCTGAAGGCGTTCCGGGCGAACAAGCCGATGAAGGTGGAGACGGTGTGGGTCGAGGCGAAGGCGCTGTTCCACTGTTATGCGGCGCGGCCGGCGGGGTATGACGAAAAGAAAACATACGGGCTCGTGCTGCTCTTGCACGGGCACGGCGGCTCGGCGGAGAATTTCCTGCGGTCGGTGCCGGACTGGCCGGGCGGGGAGTTCGTGGTGGCGGCGCTCGAGTCGCCGTACCCGGCGGGGGCGTCGGACGGGACGCAGGGGTACGGGTGGACGCCGCCGGCGGCGGGCGAGGACGCGCAGAAGGGCGCGGCGCTGGTGGTGGAGCAGGTCGCGGCGGCGATCGACCGGCTGCAGGAGAAGTTCTCGATCGACGCGAAACGCGTCTACCTCGTGGGTTCTTCGGAGGGCGCCTACCTCACCGCGCGCTGCGCGATGGCCTTCCCCGACCGCCTCGCGGGCTTCGTGTTCAACAGCGGCGGCGGCGCGCCCGGCGGGGCGCTCGAAAAATGGAAGGGCAAGCGGATCCTGATCGCGCACGGCGTGAACGACGGCGTGATCTCGTGGCGCAGCGCCGCGGAGTTCGCGCGCACGCTGGAGCAGGCCGGCGTCCAGTCGGAGCTTTACTGGTACGACGGAGAGCATGCGCTGACGCCGGCCATGATCGAAGGCATTGGGATTTGGCTGCGCGCTGAAGCCATACCGGACAATCTGAGAGCGCCTGCGCCGAAATAAGGCCTCTCAGCCCGCGAGGTTCGGCGTTCGGTGTTCGGCGTTCGGCGTTGGGGCGTCCCCGCGTCACGGGCGCCCGGCCGGCTCAACGCCGAACCCCGAACGCCCGACGCCGAACCCCGCCCGAGGTCAACCCCGGCCTGCGCCGACACTCTCCGCGCCACGCGCGCCCGGATTGCTCGGCCTTCCCCAGAACAGCATGAAGAAACCGCTTCCGACGATATAGAGCCCGATCGTCACGAGCATCGGGAGCGTGTAACCGTCCTTCCACACCGTGACCTTGTGGATCATCCAGCCGCCCGCGGAGGCCGAGACGGTCCAGGAGAGGTTCCAGGAAAGCTGCTTCATGGAGTTCGTGACGGCCTGCTGGTCGTCGGCGGTGCGGTCCATGACGAAGGCGGAGTTGATCGGCTGGGACATGTTCATGAGGAGGGAGCGGAAAAGAAAGGCGCCGACGGCGAGCCAGAGGGAGGAGGAGAAGGCGAGGACGGCGAAGAACGGGATGGAGAGGAGCTGGGTGCCGACGATGACGGCGACGCGGCCGAAGCGCTGGGCGATGGCGGGGGCGAGGAAGAAGCCGAGCATGTTCATGGCGTGGGAGACGGCGAAGATGACGGAGATGTCGCCGGCGGAGCGGCCGAAGCGGCCCTGAAAGTAGAGGTTGATGAAGGGGATGGTGAGGCCGGCGCCGCAACCGATGAGGGTATCGGGGAGGCAGAGTTTGCCGAGGGTGCGCCAGTCGCGCGCGAAAAGAAAATCGCGGAGGGTGCGGAGGCGCGGGACGACGGCGGCTTCGGCGATGAGGCCGATGGGGGCGAAGGCGAGGAGGCCGCCGGCGGCGCCGGTGAGCATCATGGTGCGGAGGGCGGGGGCTTCGGAGCCGAGGAAGGGTTCGAGGCCGCGGACGGCGAGGGTGCCGACGGTCTGGGCGAGGGCGGAGAGGCCGATGGAGACGCCGAAGAGGTGGCCGCGCTCGGCGGTGGTGGAGTTGCGGGCGAAGAAGGGGGCGGAGGCGACGCCGAAGACGGCGTTGCCGGCGCCGGCGACGAAGGAGGCGGCGAGGATGGCGGGGTGGCTGACGAGGAGGGCCTGGCCGCAGTTGCCGGCGATGGTGACGACGACGGAGGCGAGGAGGAGGGGTTTCGTACGCCAGCGGTCGAGCAGGAGGGCGGCGGGGACGGTGCACAGGACGCTTCCGAGCTGGACGGCGGAGAGAAAGTTCCCGATCTCGGCTTCGTTGAATCCGATTTCCTTGAGGTAGAGATTGCGCGTGACGCCGAGGAGGGCCTGGCCGAGGGACCAGAGGGCGTTTGCGGCGAGGAACAGGCGCGCGTTGGGAGAGAAGGCGCGGACGTGGGTGTTGTAGTCTCGGAGGACGGACACGGGGCCGCAGGGTAGCTGGGAAGGGCGGGGGGGGCAAGACGCGCGGCGGAGCCGCGCGCCCCTACCCTTACCCTCGCCCGCGCCCGCGCCCGGTCGTTTCACTGCGAAGAACGGTCTCGATTTTCCGCAGCGAAAGGCCGGGCGGGGGCGCGGGCGCGGGCGGGGGTGCGGGGGCCGCTGCGCGGCCGCGGCTCAAGCCGGGATAGCGGGAAA